>CAYOLL010000131.1:0-17024 GCA_964404765.1 uncultured Gemmatimonadota bacterium
CAGCGACCTTGATCTGCTGGTTATCGTTGCAGACAGCCCATTAAAGCCTGTGCGACGGGCCGTGCTGGGGCATCGCTGTTTAGCCGGATTGGGCGTCTCCAAGGATATATTGGTGCGAACAATCACCGAAGTCAACAGTTCTAAAAATGTCCCGTCATCGTTTCTTAAAAAAATTGTTGAAAAAGGAAAAATACTGTATGGAAGAAGCCAAACGTCAGGTAATTGAAAACTGGCTGCGCAAAGCGTTGCACGATCTGAAATCAGCTCAAAAATTAGCGGATGCAACCGATCCATATTACGATACGGCCATTTATCATTGCCAGCAAGCGGCGGAAAAAGCGATTAAGGGCTTTCTGGCCTATCACGATCAGGAAATTGCCAAAACGCATGATGTCGAGGTCCTTCTTTCGGAAGCCGGAAAGCTGAATAATAGTTTTGCCGCATACTTGAACGAAGCCACGCTGCTCTCTCCGTATGCCACCGCCTATCGCTATCCCGAAGATCAGTGGAATGAACCGGACTTGGATGAAGTGACCGAAGCAATTTCCGCCGCGCAAACACTGTATAATTTTGTGCTGTCTATTTTACCGCACGAGGTTCATCCATGAACCGGCAAAAACGCATTTCCGTAAACCCGAAGATTTGTCATGGCAAGGCCCAATTGCGTGGGAGGTTCCGGTATGCGTAAGCATAAAAAATTGATGCTGAAAGTGTTGAGCGGTGTATCCGATCATAACATCCCTTTTGATGAAATGCGCCATCTGCTGGTTCATTTGGGATTTGACGAGAGAATTCGCGGCAGCCATCATATTTTTACCAAAACCGGCGTTGACGAAATATTGAATCTTCAGCCAAAGGACGGCAAAGCCAAATCGTATCAAGTCAAACAAGTGCGCAACGTGATTCTTAAATACAAGTTGGGAGGCATACATGATTAAGTATGAACTGATTATTTATTGGAGCGCCGAAGACGACGCCTTTATTTGCGAAGTCCCTGAACTGCCGGGCTGCGCCGCCGACGGAGCCACCTACCATGAAGCGCTGCAAAATGTCGAAGTCGTTATTCAGGAATGGCTCGAAACGGCGCGAGAATTAGGCAGGCTCATCCCGGAACCAAAGGGGCGATTGGCGTATGCCTGAACGTCGAAAATTTATCCACGAACCCACAGCTAAATTGATGGGCGCCGCTGAAATTTGGGAAGACGGCCAAAGAATTGCGACGCAGACCTCATCGACCCATAAAGAGCAAAGCATGGATACAAAATCCGCTACCATCTTAAGCCGTTACATTGTGGCTGATCCCCGGATTTGTCATGGCAAGCCCACGTTTCGCGGCACACGGATTATGGTCGCTGACGTGCTGGAGCAAATGGTTTGAAACTGAAAAAAGACTGTCAAGAAAGGAAATAGCAATGCCTGTCTGATCAGTGATGACGAAATAGCGCAAGAAATTGAAAAAGCCCGCGAGGAATTCTATGCGCATCGTCGCTGATGCTATCGCTCGCAAGCGTCTGGGCCGTCCGCTCACGCTGAATGAAACGACGGATTTTTGATTTTCGACAAAAAGCGTTCATAAGAAGGAGACAAAATGGAAGAACTTTTAGAACTCAAGTCCTACATTCTCAAGGAAGATTATCGGTCGGCCCTGACACTTGTGGAGGAAATGGAAGAAATGAGCCGTGAAGATAAGCTGAACCGGATTGATAGTTTTCTGGTCGTTTTGTTGCTCCATTTGATCACGCAGGACGCGGAAAATCGCACAACAAGCTCGTGGGATTTGTCCATCTACAACGCCGTTCGTGAGATTCACAAAACCAACAAAAGACGGAAAGCCGGCGGTTTCTATTTAGACACGAACGCCTTACGGGAAGCAATAGATGACGCTTATCCGGCTGCGCTCAAAAATGCGGCGGCGGAATCCTTTGGCGGTCAATTCGGCGCCGTTCAAATGGCCGGAAAAGTTGACGCCGTCAAAATTAAGGCGAAAGCGTTGCAATTATTGACATCTGAAGATGAATGACCGAAAAATCACCCCGGAGACAAACATGGAACTTTACGATCTGGTTTTAGAAATGAAACTGCTGGAACGCCGCATGACGTTATACGAGGAAAAATATGGCGTATTGAGCGAAGACTTCTACAACGCCTTGATGGCCGGACAATTGGCTAAGTTTGACGAGTACGATGAAACTCGCTCCGATTTTAGCCGCTGGAAAGGTATCTTTCAAACATGGCAGCGACGGAAAACGTTGTACGCCCAACAAGTCCGGCAACATACGCCGCTCGCTCCGTATGCGACCGCCTATCGCTGAAGGAAATAAAATGCAAATTAACGACATTATCTGGCGCAGAGAAATTGTTGACAAACTTGAACAAAAGCATCATGTCACCACGGACGAAGTTGAAGATGTGCTCTACAACAAACCGGTTTTCCGCAGAGCCGAAAAAGGATTTTATGAGGGCGAAGACCTCTATTATGCTTATGGTCGAACCGACAACGGACGCTATTTGTTCGTAGTCTTTATCTATAAAGCAAGCCACGACGCGCTGATTATTAGCGCCAGAGATATGGATAGCAAAGAAAGGAAATGTTATGCCAAAAAATAAGACTCGTCTGCCTGATCGTTTTGATACGATTGATCAAATTCAAGATTTTTGGGATACGCATTCCAGCGCCGATTTTTGGGATGAAATGACCGACGTAGACATGGAGTTATCGCCCGAACTGCGCGAAAAAATTGAACTCAACCGTTTATATCGCCTGTTGGGACTGGAAGATAAGCAAATCCACAAAATTGAGCAAAAGGCGCAGACCGCGCATCTCCCGACTCGTCAGTTGATTAGCCGGTGGGTGTTGGAGCATGTTTAGCAATTCCGTGCCAAATAATGGCGCAGCGATATTTGCAACGCCTATATGGAGCGTGACATGAAACCGAAACAGGCCACCATCTTAGGCCGTTACATTGTGGCCGATCCCCGAATTTGTCACGGCAAACCCACGTTTCGCGGTACGCGGATTATGGTCGCCGATGTGCTGGAGCAAGTGGCCGAAGGCATGGCTTGGGAAGCGATTATCTGAAAGCCGGCGTAACAGCATTACCAAAGAAGCGATTGCCGAAGCCGTGCAACTCCAAAACACAAATGGCTTTGAAAAATATCCGTTGCGCGGGATGGATTTTACCTATATTGACCCGACGGAACCTGTAGCCGTTGAAGACTGGGAGGCGCTTAATGAACCGGCAAAAACGCATTTTCGTGCACCCGAAAATTTACCTTAAAGGAGACTTAAGTCATGCTCACCGCCTATAAAGCCCTCTTAAATTATGACCAATTGGAATGGTTGGCTGAAAAACCAAAAGCCACATCCCAGCCGGTGGAAGTCATCGTTCTGTTTGTGCCCAAAAAGCGAGCGAGACGCCGTAACTCGCAAAAATTGGCCGCTATCTTAGAAGCGATGGCCCAGCAAGGCGGCGTGTCCTCTATTCCCGATCCTCTGGCCTGGCAACGCCAAATGCGCGAAGAACGATCTTTGCCGGGGCGTGAGCTATGATGCTTTTGGATAGCAATATCATCATTTATGCCGCGCAACCGGTTCATGCGTTTCTGCGGCAATTTATCGCTCAAAATGAGGTTGTCGTCTCGGCTGTCAGCTATGTAGAAACATGCGGCTATCATTTGCTGAAAGAAAACGAGCGTCGGTTCTTTGAGCAGTTTTTCAATGCCGCCCACATGCTTCCAATTTCCCATGATGTTATTCTCAAAGCAACCGAACTTCGGCAGCGGCAAAAAATGTCTTTGGGCGATGCCCTGATTGCGGCTACGGCCATTTGTTATCAACACGCGCTGGTCACTCGAAACATTCAAGATTTTTCCAAAATATCGGAACTGAAACTGATAGACCCGTTTCAAAACCACCCCTAACTTTTTTTAACAGTGGAACATTATGGGCGATTCAATCAAGAATTACAGCATAAGGAACATAGCTTGAGCCCAAAACCTGCCACCATCTTAGGCCGTTACATTGTGGCCGATCCCCGGATTTGTCATGGCAAGCCCACGTTTCGCGGTACGCGGATTATGGTCGCCGACGTGCTGGAACAAGTGGCCGAAGGCATGGCCTGGGAAGCGATTATTGAAGGCTGGCGTAACAGCATTACCGAAGAAGCAATTGCCGAAGCCGTGCAACTCCAAAACGCGAATAGTTTTGAAAAATACCCGTTGCGCGGAATGGATTTCACCTATATTGACCCGACGGAACCTGTAGCCGTTGAAGATTGGGAGGCGCTTAAATGAACCGGCAAAAACGCATTTCCGCATACCTAAAAGACCGTAATACTGGAGTCATAAGATGAATTCAATCGAAATAGTTGTAAAGTTATACGAGGGATTGGTACGTAAAATTGCTGCTGGCAAAATTCCTATTAACTTAAGACCCCCTGCTTTGGTTGGCACTGTTCAAGATGACCCTTTTGATTGTTGGATCACCGAAGAGATTAAGCATTTCTTACCCCAACTTGAAATATATCAAGCTGGTAAACTAACCACTCCAGATGTTATATTGCGGGATAAGTCAAGCCATACGATTGTTGGTTTGGAGGTAAAAAAACTAATTCAAAAACCTAATGGAATGGACCCGCGTGGGATGACAATTGATTATAATAGCTGTTTGCCATGCGGAAAAGCACTTATCAAGGTTGGTCATAACACGGTTGAAATCCCTTGTTTTTATTTGTTCGCCTTGCTCAGCCCGGACAGCCGTGAAATTGTTACGACCATTTTGATGGATGGAGATTTTTTAAATTATGATTTTGAATTACACAAAGAGGCCAAGTACGCAAATTTGAGCGAGTACAATCATGGGCCATATGGCGAAGGTTCAGTTCGGCATCGTCGTATGTACACTTATCCCAATCCGCTCAACTATAAACTGTCATTTTTCCACCTCCGGCATATTTTTGTTCTCAAGCAGCACGATCTTCCATACATCCCGCACGATCTTCCAAGAACAGATTTAATCATCCGTAGTGACAAGTATAAAAATGCGTTCCACTATCTTGTCATTGACGCGAGCGCCACCTCAAATCTGCCGTTGAATCAATTGCCCGTTCGCCAGGATATTTTTAGCGCCTGCAAAAGGCGTCAGCCTAAAGAGCGCGTAGCAGCCATGCCCCACCTCGAATCTTGAAAGAAGAGTAAAAAGATGAATCGCTACATCGAATATGATTTCCCCATTGGTTTTATCAGCCAATTGGCTGAGCATGAATCCTGGCGCAAAGAAGTGTACCGCCCTATTTATTACATTCATAAGTGGTGGGCAAAGCGTCTGGGTTCTGTTTTTCGCGGTATTCTATTGGCTGCGAACGAAAACTTTAACGCAAACCTTCCTCAAGAATATTACAAAACCCATGATTTTTCACATCTGACTATTTTTGACCCGTTTATGGGCAGCGGCGTTACGGTCGGTGAAGCTGCAAAATTGGGCTATAAAGTTATTGGACGAGACATCAACCCGGTTTCGGCGACTATGGTCGAAGCTTGTTTAGCAAAGTATCAGGTTCAAGATATTATCGAAACTTTCAACCACATTGAGCAAAAGCTTAAGAAACCTATTCAAGATTTTTTTAAAACTCAAGATGCCGATGGCCGCCAAGTTGACGTATTATACTATTTTCTTGTGAAAATTCTAAACTGTCCTAACTGTAGTACTCAAATCGAATTATTTAAGTCGCGGATTTTTTCCAAAAATGCCGTTCCACAAAAAGATCCTTCGGCCAGAGCCTTATGCCCGCAGTGTCAAAAAATCAACTATACCGCCTTTGATTGTAAACTCCTGACATGTTCGCACTGTAGCCATAGTTACGATCCGCAAGTAGGGAATGTAAATGGCGCAATAGTTTGCTGCCCTGACTGTTCTTATCAGTTTAAACTGATTGATTTTTTAAAAAATACAACAGAACCTCTCAACCATAAACTATATGCTAAACTTTTACTATACCCGGATGGAAGCAAAGGTTATGATACGGTCAATCTATATGATCAAGAAATTGAGCATCGCGCCTATCAAGAATATCTAACGCTGAAACATCAATTTCCCCTTGTTTCGATTGAAGAGGGTCATAACACAAACCAAATTTTGAAATACAACTATAAGACCTGGACACAACTGTTTACGCCACGCCAACTCGTTTGTATTTCAAAGTTTGTTAATGAGATAAAGCTCATTTCTGATCCAGATATTAGGCGTTTATTTGCGTGTCTCTTATCCGGCGCCTTAGAATTTAATAACGTTTTTTGCTCCTTCAAAGGCGAGGGAACCGGAGCCGTGCGGCATATGTTCGCCCATCACATTTTAAAGCCGGAGTTAATGCCTATAGAAGCAAATTTGTGGGGGACACCCAAATCGTCAGGTTCATTTACCACGCTATTTGAAAGCCGAATTTTAAGAGCAATAGCATATAAATCAGACCCTTTTGAATTCAAAGTAGTCAATAAAAGCGCCCAAAAAATATTTCATTTAAATAGGCCTCTCAATTGTGAAATAACCAAAAGCTACGATGCCTTTTCAAATAATGGTCATTCTGTCTATATTTCGCAAGGCGATTCAAGTGAGACCGATATTGATATGGGTTCGGTTGATCTTGTCGTCACGGATCCACCTTTTTTTGATAATGTACATTACTCGGAACTTGCTGATTTTTTTTATTATTGGCTCAATCAGATGCTTGATATCTCCGATTTAAAAACGACGCGTCAAAGTAACGAGGTGCAAGATACAAATGCGGAAAAATTTACAGAAAAACTAACCCGGGTCTTCCGAGAGTGTCACCGTGTCCTAAAAAATGACGGCTTGATGATTTTCACATATCATCATTCTCGGCATGAAGGTTGGGTTTCAATTCACAGAGCTTTGCGTCAGGCCGGATTCATATTTATTCAGGCATTTCCAATAAAGGCCGAAATGTCCGTTTCGATGTCTATCCAGCAGGCTAAAATTCCCATCAACATTGATCTTATTTTGGTTTGTCGGAAGTCCGGTCGCGAGAAATCTATCCTTTCCTATAACGACATTACTCAACAGGCGCTGCACAAAGCAAAAAACCGCATCAGCGAATTAGTGGAAAACAAAATCAAAATTTCAGACGGTGATATCAAGATGATTTTGATGGGACATTTGCTGTGTGAATTGAGTTGTCTGAACAATCTTGAAGATGAGCTGAAACATCTTCAAGAGATTGAGAACCAAATCGTTCACTATATAAAGCTGCAGAAAATTTCCAAACCCAAGGTCAAATATGAAATTGAATCAAAGCCTGAGCAACTGATGTTTTTTGAATCTTTTGAGAAATATATAACTACGTTGTCATCTTAACCAACCATTCATTTTCACACCCTCAAACCCCATTTTAACGGAGGAAACACATGACCGATTCAATCAAGAAGCTGTACAACTCACTGGCCGAGAAGCACGCCATTGCCCGCAAGCGCCTGGGCCGTCCGCTCACGCTGGCGGAGAAGATTTTGTGGGCGCACTTTGCCGACATCCACACGCAGGAATACGTGCGCGGCAAGAGCTACTTGGCCATCAACCCGGATCGCGTGGCCATGCAGGACGCAACCGCGCAGATGGCCCTGCTGCAATTCATGCTGGCCGGCCGCGACAAAACCGCCGTGCCCAGCACCGTCCACTGCGATCACCTGATCCGGGCCCACGTGGGCGCGGCCAAAGACCTGGCCACGGCTAATACGGAAAACGCCGAGGTCTACAAATTCCTGAAGGACGTGTCCTATCGCTACGGCGTCGGGTTTTGGCAGCCGGGTTCGGGCATCATCCATCAGGTGGTGCTGGAAAACTACGCCGCGCCGGGCACGCTGATGATCGGCACGGACTCGCACACGCCCAACGCCGGCGGCCTGGGCATGCTGGCCATCGGCGTCGGTGGCGCAGACGCGGTGGACGCCATGGTCGGCTTCCCGTGGGAAGTGCTCTGCCCCAAATTGGTCGGCGTGCACCTGACCGGCCAACTGAACGGCTGGGCCTCGCCCAAGGACATCATCCTCAAGCTGTGCGGGATTTTAACCGTCAAGGGCGGCACGAACAAGATTATCGAATACTTTGGCCCGGGCACGGCCTCGTTCAGCGCGACGGGCAAGGGCACCATCACCAACATGGGCGCGGAATTGGGCGCGACCACGTCCGTCTTCCCCATTGACGAGCGCGGCGTCAAATATCTGCGGGCCACGCGCCGGGCGGACATCGCCGACCTGGTCGTCCAGCATATCGCCGAACTGACCGCCGACCCGGAAGTCGTCAAGAATCCAAAAGATTTTTACGACGAAGTCGTCGAGATCAACCTGTCGGAACTGGAACCGCACATTGTCGGACCGCATACTCCCGATTTGGCTCGCCCCATCTCGCAATTGGCCGCGGACGCCAAACGCGAAGGTTATCCGCTGGAGCTGAAAGCCACGCTGATCGGCAGTTGCACCAACTCGTCGTACGAGGATATCGGTCGCTCGGCGTTTGTGGCCGAAACCGCGTCAAAACACGGTTTAAAGACCAAAGCCCCGTTCATGGTCACGCCCGGCTCGGATCAGATTTATGAGACGATCAAGCGCGACGGTCAAATGGCCAAGCTGGAAGCCATCGGCGCCAAAGTGCTGGCCAACGCCTGCGGCCCGTGCATCGGCCAATGGAAGCGCGACGACATCAAGGAAGGCGAGAAGAATTCGATTTTGACCTCCTACAACCGCAACTTTAAGGCCCGCAACGACAGCAATCCGAGCACCATGGCCTTTATCGGCAGCCCGGAAATTGTGACGGCCATGGCCTTAGCCGGGCGGCTGGACTTCAACCCGTTGACGGATACGCTGACCGCGCCCGACGGCACACAGGTCAAACTGGAAGCGCCGACCGCGCCGGAATTGCCGGAAAACGGCTTTGTGTTTGACGACAAGGGCTTTATCGCCCCGGCCACAGGCGCGGCCCCGGATGTGAACGTCTCGCCGGAGAGCACCCGGCTGCAAATCCTGACCCCGTTTGTGGCCTGGAACGGCCAGGATTTGACCGATCTGCCGGTGCTGGTCAAGGCGCTGGGCAAGTGCACGACCGACCATATTTCCGCGGCCGGCAAGTGGCTGACGTATCGCGGCCATCTGGACAATATCAGCGACAACATGTTTCTCGGCGCGGTCAACGCCTTCCGGCCCGATCTGTCCGGGCAGGGCAAGGATCAGTTGGACGGCGAGATCAAAAAGTATCCGGCGGTGGCCCGCAACTACAAGGCGAAGGGCCTGGGCTGGGTCGTGTTTGGCGATGAGAATTACGGCGAAGGCAGCAGCCGCGAGCACGCCGCCATGTGTCCGCGTCATCTGAACGGGCGGGCGATCATCGTGCGCAGCTTTGCCCGCATTCACGAGACCAATTTGAAGAAGCAGGGCATGTTGCCGTTGACCTTTGCCAATCCGGCCGACTACGACAAAGTGCGCGAGGACGACCGGGTCAGCATCCTCGGCCTGACCACGCTGACGCCGGGCCGGAATCTGAAGGTCGCGCTCAAGCACAGCGACGGCAGCACGGACGAGTTCGAGGTCAAGCACACCTTCACGCCGGAGCAGATTGAGTGGTTCAAGGCCGGTTCGGCGTTGAATGATGTGCGGAAGAAGCTGGCGAAGGCTTAAGCGGTTGAGACCCTAAGGGTTTCGCTTTTCAACCCTTAGGGTCTCCATTTTGCAAACTTTTCATTGGAGGTGCGTATGTCTTTTAGCGATTACAAAAGTATTGCCCAGGTTCAAAAAGCCTATCAAATCAAATACGAAGAAATCCATTTCATTGACAAGCGTCCGGCGGCGATTGATGAGTCCTTTGCCCGAGAGTTTGCCTTTAACCTGGAAAACTTAGACACCTTTTCATCCGAGGCGGCGCGTTGCGAGTTGATCATCCTGCCGGTCTTGCGCGAAGCCTATAAGCATTATGCCGCTAAATTTTCCTTATGGGTGCAAAAACCGATCAGTTACGACGACGTTCTCAATGGCACGCCGGACTATTTAATCTCCAAGCGTTCGCCGCTGGGCAAGACCGTGTTGGAAATGCCGTTGCTGATTGTGGCCGAAGCCAAAAAGAATGATTTTGAACAGGGCTGGGGCCAGTGTTTAGCGGAATTGGTGGCTGCCCAAAAAATGAATGACAAACCGGCCTTGACGGTCTATGGCATCGTCACCGACGGCAAGTATTGGGAGTTTGGCCGATTGACCGGCAGCGCATTTTCCAAGAATATCGCCAGTTTTTCGGTGGACGACCTGCCGGAACTCTTCGGCGCGCTGGATGCTGTTTTTGAACTGGCCCGGAAGGAAGCGGATTGAGTGGCGGAGCAGATTGCGTGGTTCAAGGCCGGCTGGGCGCGGAATGATGTGCGGCGGAAGTTGGCAACTTGATATTAGTTGATCGAAGTTGATTAACACCTGGCGGGAGTCTATCATTGCGATTGGACTCCGGCCACAATCAAAGGATTAGCGTATGTTGACAAGAGTGGCGGCAAAAAATTATAAAAATCTGCGCATAGAAAACGGCATCGAACTTAAGAATCTTAATATTTTGATTGGGCCGAATGGGTCGGGCAAAAGCAATGTAATTGCCTTGCTGGATTTTTTGAAGACTTGCTTGAACCCAGTTAATCCGGATACCCAACAAACCGGATTTGAACAGGCTGTAATGAAACTGGGCTCTAGAAAATTTCTTGATGCTTCCTTACCAACCAATAATTCTGTTTTACTTTCTTACGATATAGATAGTACACGTTTAGAAGTTAAAATAAAGGTGTATAATGAAAGCTGTTGGATTGAATATGAAGCCATGAAATCATTATCATCTGAGCTTTCTCATTACGTGTTTAATCAAGGATTTCCGGAAGATGATGGAAAAGTGATGGTCATTAATGATCAAAAACAAAACGCCTTATCAATATTTAATATCCCAAATAAAGATTTGGGGTTGCGTATATTTGAAAGCTTAATCCAAAAAGAAATACCCGATGTAAACATTTATCTCACAACCGCATATCAAGTTAGGATACGTTTTATCGAACAGATATCGTCATGGAAAATTTTTAATGCAAACCACATGAATATTGAATCGATTAGAGCTAATGAACCCAGGATTGGTCGGTCGGATGTTATGTTATCATCTGCTGGAGACAATTTAATGGCCGTTTTATATAATTTATGTCGTGATATTGATTTTGACGAAAAGCTGACAAACGCGATGCGTTCCATTCTGCCCAATACGCGCAAAATTCGACCCTTTGTATTGGGGCAGCAAACCATCGTGCTGGAGTGGTTTTTCAATGAGTTTAAAGATGCTTTTTATCTTAGTGATTTATCCGACGGCACAATCCGTATGCTATGTTGGGCGACGATCCTGCATTCGCATAAGCTCCCGTCGCTTATCATTATCGAAGAGCCGGAAGTCGGCCTGCATCCGGCTTGGCTGGCCATTCTGGCAGAGTGGATCAAAGCCGCATCCCAAAAAACGCAAATCATGATCACCACGCACAGCCCAGACTTGCTGGATCATTTCACCGATCATCTGGAAAGCGTGCTGATTTTTCGGCCCGACAAACCGGATGCCGGCCATTGTGTGGTCGAACGTTTGACAAATGATCGCGTGGCGACCTGGTTAGCCGATGGTTGGCAATTGGGTGATTTATACCGCGTCGGGGACCCCAGCGTGGGAGGTTGGCCGTGGTAGTGTGGGTTTTTGCCGGTGGCGGACAGGCCGAGCTAAAAGGATTGATTGACTTTTTAGAAAAGCATTTCCCACGCATCCAATTTGAACGAAAAACGCCAGTTCGACAGAAACTGGCGGGCAAACCGCGTCCGGGCGCTGCATCACAAGCCGGACACGGCAAAACGGATTTGTCGCTAATCCGGCAATTAAAACAACAACTTCAGCACGCCTTGATTTATCAAACACCATGCGATTTGATTTTGGTCATTGATGACTTGGACTGCAAAGACGCCGCAAGCCAGCGCCAACGTTTTGATGATGCAATCAATGACGTAACCACCGCGACTACTATTCAACGTATCATCGCTTTTGCTGCTCCAGAATTAGAAAGTTGGATTATTGCGGATTGGAATAGCAGCATTGCTAAGCACATAGATTTCCGGCAATCCCATGCTGCTATGCGCAGGTGGTTGAGTGCGGACAAAAAGCTATCTTTTGATAAGCCGGAATCTTTTGGCGACTACAATCCCGAAACCGAGACTTGTCGTGAAAAGTTGTCGAATGTTCTAATCGAATCGACACGCCAAAAAGGTCAGACTCAATATTCAAAAGCGCTGCACACGCCTGCGCTTTTGCAGATGATTATACCGGAAACGGTGCAGTCGAAATGTCCGTTGTTCAAGCAATGGTTTTCACAACTGAAAACTCTGAGTAAAATTTCAGCATAGCCCTGTGTCGAACATGTTCCATAAAAACCGCCAGCAATGCCACACAAAGATTGCATTTTTTGACCGAATCGGCTATTTTAACCCGTCTTGATCACCACGTAAAATAAAAAAAAGTTACTCAATCCACCAAAGGACTCCATCATGGAAAGTTTACTGAAAGAACTGCCCGGAAAAGATGCCCTCAGTTCACTGAGCGGCGGTTTTAGCGCCGATACGATTAGCATGGATGCGATGAAAGGCTTAGACGCCAAAGATATGAGCGCCAACCTGAAAAGCAGCCTGCCGGCAGATGCTACGTCTGGCGGCCTCGGCATCTCCACGGAAGGTATGCCGACAAAAGAAGGCTTTATGAACCAGCTTAGCGGGCCGTTGGACAAGCTCAAGGGCGTCAACAGCAAATCGCTGTTGGGCGATGCCGCGAGCGGCGGCCTGCCGATTAAGATGGATTTGCCGAGCTTTGACGCGAAGGGCATCACTTCGTCGCTGACGTCCAAGCTGCTGCCGTCGGACATGAGCGGACCCAATCCGCCGTCCGATTTGCCCGGCTTTAGCGTGGAGGAGTTTGCCGCGCCGCTGCGTAAATTGGCTGATGCCGGGGCCGCCACACCGATGCGCCTGCTGCGAATGATCATGACCGTCGTCAACAAATTTGTGGAAACGGTCAGCGACAAAGAAACGCTGAAAAAGCTGATGGTGGAGTCGCTCAAGGAAATCCAGATCGCCCAGATCGAGGCTCTGCAAAACGGCCTGCCGGCCTCGGCGCTGACCGCGTTCACCAACCAACTGCTGGACAATTACGAAAAAGCGCTGGCCGCCCTGGAAAATCCGCCCGATCCGCAAAATCTGGATTACGCCAAAATTACAGCCAATGTGCGCCAGTTTATCCAGCCGGAAATCCGCAAAATTGCCCTGGCTTTGGCCACGTTAGACAATCTGGAGTCCGGCAATCAAAAGCCGCTGACCGACAGTCTGGCCAAAACCATTGACTTTCAGGCCAGCGACGCCGTGCTGCTCCAGCCTTACTTCGATTTTATTGACCAGAAGGCCGAGCAGATTCTGGGCAGCATCGCTGAGCCGGTCAATAAGCTCAAAACAATGATTACCCAAATTCAAAGCTATCTGTCGCAGATCGAGACAAAGGCGCAGGAAGCGGCCAATACGATTTCCACGCAGATTACGACTAATATCGGCAAGGTCGAGGGCTTTCTGCAAGAGGCCGATCAGAAGATCAAGGATATTGAGAAGCAGATTGACGATTTTCTGGCCAAAATCGATCCCGGCCCGATTGTGGAGAAGATTAAGGGCGGCTGTAATACGGTCGGCGACACGGTGGAGCAGTTCTTTTCCAAAGTGGAAGAAATCAAGCTGAAACTGGATACGGCCGTGGCCGGCGTGCAGGGCCAGATTGACGGCAAAATGAAGGAGATTTTCGATAATCTGGAAAAACAAATCCGCGCCCTGCTGAATAAGATTATCGAAGTGCTGAACCGGCCCGAAGTCAAAGACGCGCTGGCCAAAGCCAAAGCCGGCATCGAAACATTTAAAGCCAAGATTCAGGAAGCGTCGTTTAAGCCGGTGTTCGATCTGGTCATCAACAAGACCGGACAGTTGAAGACGACGGTCGGCAATCTGGACACGGCCAGTTGGGGCACGGCCCAAAAGACGGCGCTCAAAGTCGGGGCCAAGGTCATTCAACAGGTCAAAGTGGATGAGATTATTAAGCCGGAATTGGTCGCCGCCTTTAAGGAAATTCAACAGCCGCTGCTGGACTTGATCCGCCTGTTGAAGGAAAAGGTGCTGGTGGTCGAAAATATGATTTACAGCTTCAACCCGGGGACGATTGCGACGGATTTTATCCTGAATTCGGATGTCTACCAGACGATCATCAAGACGCTGGAGGATTTCCGCCCGTCCAAACTGCTGCAACCCCTCAAGGACGCCAACGCCTGGCTGGCCGAACAGGTGGCCAAGCTCGACCCGCAGATTTTGATCGACCAACTGCAATCCATCTACAACAAACTGTATGAACTGTTAGACGCGCTAAATCCCGAATCGCTGAACAAGCTGATCAACGATACGGCCAAGCAAGCCAGAGGTCAACTGGAGCAAATCCGCGATTTCGAGTTGGACGCGATTGAGAAGACGATTAAAGACTCGATCTCGCTGGAGAAGCTGCTGGAAGGCACGGGCATGTTGGATTTGGCCAATGCCGATTTTTGGCAGACCTTGCGCGATCTGCTCGGCGGGGCTTTCCTGAATGACATCAACACGGCTATGCAGAATGTACGGAAACTGATCGCTGAACAAACCAGCTCTGCCGATTATAACGATGTCGTTGCCAAACTAAAAACGGCAGTGACCGCCGTCGAAGGGCAGCTCAAAATGGACGGTAAGGCCCTGGCCGCCGGCCTGACCGTCGCCCAAACGACGCTGGCCGAAGCCGCCCCGCGTCTACTGATGCTAGACGGACGGCGCAAGCAATTGCTGCAAACTTATCAGGATTATCCGGATATTACCGGCCTGCTGCGCGATATTGATCTGGGCCCGGTCATGCAATACAAGCAGCGCACGGTGGACTTGAGCAGCGACGCGGCCCGCCAACAAACCTTGGCGACGAGTTTGACGGCCTGGAACAAAACCCTGTCCGGTCAATTAACGGCGCTGAAAGCGCTGAACGCCAAAACCTATCAGGACGCGCTGCCGGCAATTTTTGACAAGCAGATCGGCAACCCCATCAACACGCTGGTGACGGATATTCAGAGCTATCTCAAGCCGTTTACCGACTTTTTGGACGAAGCGCAGAAGATGGTCGCCATGCTGACGGCCCTGCCCGGCAAGATTGACGCAGCCGTATCACAAGTTCTGGGCACGTTGAAGGCGAATCTGAAAAGCGCCATTACCACCGTTATCGGGGTGCTGGAAACGCTGCGGGCGGCCATTGTCAACACCATCACCAATGTTTACAATAAGGCGGTGGATTTGGTGGACAGCTTCAGCCCGTATTGGATTTTGAACTCGTTTGCCGAGACGGACTTCATCGCCACGGCCAATGTCGGGTTGCCGGCCCTGGCCCGACGGCTGCAAGCGCCGGCGGCGGACGATACGCTGATGGCGCAGATTCAGAGCGCGCTACCATCGGATCAATTGGCCATTTTGACCGGTCAATCAGCCGATGCGCTGACGGATGCCGGCAAGAAGATCGTCAAAACCGCCCTGAGTAACGCGCTCAAATCCAACCGGCTCGGCACGGCGGAAAATGTGGCGGCGATTAAAGCCAAACTGCTGACGCAAATGACGCAGTTAGACGCCACGATCAAGACGGCCAAAGATGCGTTGGCCGGTCAATCCGCGCCCGATACCGCGACGTTGGTCAACAACATCAAGCTGCGCTATCGCTGCCAGGCCTTAGTCAGCCAATTGGACAAGGCTATGACCAATTATAATAGTGCGATTTCCAAGAAGAACCCGCTTATTCGCCTGAACCGCGTCCTGCTGGAAGGGGCTTATCCCGACGACATCAAGATGAGCGTCATGTCGCTCCAGCCGTTTATTGTGGTGGAGATTTCGCAGCTTTACCCGGAAGATACGGTCAAGCGCGTGGACGATATCTACGTCAAGATTGTGGACAAGGTCAAAACGCTGCCGGACCAGTTGATTCGCGGCCCGCTGGATGATACTTTCAACCAGATCAAGGCTATTTTGAAGGAAAACTTTGACATCTCCGGCATCTTTACCGTGCTGGATATTAAAGTGGCCGGACTGGATCAGGATTTATCGCAGGGGCTGGATCGTTTGAGCGTTGTTTATAATGACTTGCTGACGACGCTGGATCAGAAGTTGGCATAAAAACAGGTGGATAGGCTGTAGGTAGTTAGGCTGTAGACTTTTGGACTGTAAGCAGGTGGTTAGGCTGTAGGCTTTTAGACTGTTAGGAATTGCTTAACCTAACAGCCTAACAGCCTAACAGTCTACAGCCTAACAGACTAATCAAGGGGACGACTCATGAACATCATCAACATTTTTGAACAATTATTCGAGAAAGTGCTGTGGAACAGCCGCCTGGTGGTCTTGTCGGCGGTTATTGCCAGCTTATTCGTTTCTTTCTGCATGTTTTATGTGGCGACGGTTGATGTTTTTACGTTGGGCGGGCATGTAGTTCACTATGCCGGGGCCGGATCGGATATGACCTCGCTGCGTTCGGTGATCGTGGCCCATGTGGTGGAGATTGTGGACGGCTATCTGCTGGGCGCGATTATGTTTATCTTTTCCCTCGGCTTGTACGAGCTGTTTGTGAGTCGCATCGATATTGCCGAAGGATCGGAATTTGCTTCGCGGGTGCTGCTGATCAAAAGCTTGGATGATCTGAAAGACCGGCTGGCCAAAGTGGTGCTGCTGATCCTGGTCGTCAAATTTTTTGAATTCGCCCTGCACCTAAAGTTTAACACACCGCTGGATTTGTTATATCTGGCGATGGGTATTTTCCTGTTAGCCGCCGGATTGTATCTGTCGCATGGCAACACCCGCGCCGGCCACTCGTAAAAAGCTGCCAACCATCGATAACGCAGCTTGTTCAT
>CAYOLL010000132.1:0-17015 GCA_964404765.1 uncultured Gemmatimonadota bacterium
TTTAGCTTTGTGACTTCGTGACTTTGTGGCATGAATTATTCAGGTCATGCGCCATCCTGAACAGTTCTGCATGAAAAAAAAACTTGCCGTTTATACAATCTTTTTTTTGCTTTTCCTGCCGGCCACGCTTGCCGCCCTGGAATTTGAACGTCTCGGCGCCGAAGTCGGCCTGCCGAATAATGTGATCTATTGCATCATGCAGGATCACCGCGGCTTTTTATGGTTCAGCGGCGAAGGCGGCATTGCCCGCTATGACGGCCATCAGGTCAAAGTCTACCAGCATGACCCGCAAAATCCAAACTCGCCCTCGCACAATAATGTAAACTACATGATCGAGGACGCCAACGGGATATTTTGGTGCACCACCTGGGGCGGTGGACTGAATCGTTTCGATCCCATCACGGAAACCTTCCGCTTCTATCGTCACGACCCGATCAATCCCAATAGTCTCAGCGAAAACCGGATTCAAATGGACTATCTTGATCCGCAGGGGAATATCTGGATCGGCACGTTCAACGGCGGCCTGAACCGGCTTGACCCGAAAACCGATGTCATTACGCGCTATCTTAACGTGCCGGGCGACTCCACCAGCCTGAGTCACAATCGGGTATGGAGCATGGTCGAAGATCGCCGCGGTAATTTCTGGGTCGCTACGGATGACGGATTATGCCGAATGGATCGGGGAACCGGTAAGTTTCGCCGCTACTATTCTGTGGCAGGCAATCCCGCCACAATAAGCCATAATCAGATTCGCCGGCTTTACATTGATCGGGCCGGGACGCTATGGCTGGCCACCGCCAATGGCTTATGTCAGTATCTGCCGGACACCGACACTTTTCGCCGCTATGTCCACGATCCCGCCGATTCTACCAGCATCAGCTACACGTACTTGTTGCCTTTGCTGGATGACAGCCACGGCAACTTTTGGGCCGGCACAAATGGCGGCGGTCTGAATCGTCTGGATCGGCGGATCGGCACATTTACGCGCTACAATTACGACGAGCTGGATCCGCACACCATCGGCAATGACGACATCCGGGCGTTATGTGAAGATCAGTCCGGCGTGGTTTGGATCGGTACGCGTGGCGGCGGCATTAGCCGGCTTAATCTGAACGCCAAAAAGTTTTCGACCATCCGGCCCGACGCCGGCTATAGTCAAAGTCACCGTATGATTTACACGATTTATGAAGACAGCGACGGCACGGCCTGGTTCGGCTCGGATCTTGGCATCATGCACTGCCGCCCTGATCAGCCGCAACTGACGCATTTCTTAAAAAATCCTGCCAATCCTTATGCGCTGACCGACGACGGCTTTCGCGCAATCCGCAGCGATCGAGCCGGGAATATTTGGGTCGGCGCGTATTTAAACGGTATCTTCCGCCTGGACGCCGCCGAAAAGCAGCGCCCGCCGGCCGAGGCCCGCTTTATCAACTACAACCATTCGCCGGAACAACCCGGCAGCCTGAGCAACAGCCGCGTCTTCTGCACACTTGAGGACAGCCGCGGTCAGCTCTGGTTCGGCAGCAATGACGGACTGAATCTGTATTTGCCCGATCAAAACGCTTTCCGGCGCTTTTATCACAATCCCCAAAACCCCAACAGTCTCGGCCATAACAGCGTTATCAGCCTGTTTGAAGATCGCGACGGCGATTTGTGGATCGGCGCCTGGGGCGGCGGCGTGACCAGACGGCACATCAATGTCAATGACACCACTTTTACTACTTATAAAAACGACCCGGAAAATCCGGCCAGCCTGAGTAATAATGACGTGCAGGCCATTAGCCAGGATGCCAAAGGCGCGCTCTGGTTTGCCACCAGCAGCGGCTTGAACCGGCTTGCGTCGCCACAAAATCCGGTATTTGAACGCTTCTATATGCAGGACGGCCTGCCCGGTAATGATTTGTGCGCGTTTTTGTTTGACGATACCGGCAATCTGTGGATCAGCACAACAAAGGGCTTGTCGCGTCTCGATCCCCGCACAAAAATTTTCCGCAATTACGACCGCAGTGACGGTCTGCAAGCCAATGAGTTTATCCCTCGCTCGGCTTATAAAGGCGCGGGGGGCCGGCTTTATTTTGGCGGAATTAACGGGGTGACCACTTTTTTCCCGCAACAAATTACAGATAACTTGCACATCCCGCCCATTATGATCACCGACTTCCGCAAGTACACCCAGTCAGTTCCCTTCAGCGCCGCGCAGGCCGCCGGGCAGGAAATTGAAGTTTCGTATAAGGACAGTTTTTTGTCCTTTGAGTTTGCCGCGCTGGATTTTACACAGCCGGCCAAAAATAAATATGCTTTTATGATGGAGGGCGTGGATAAAGAATGGATTCCGTCCGGCAGCCGACGCTTTGCCGGCTATACCCATCTGGATGGCGGGCATTACGTTTTTCGGGTTAAAGGCTCCAATAATGACGGTCTGTGGAACGAGCAGGGCGCGGCGCTTAAAATTCGCATTATCCCGCCGCCCTGGAAAACGTGGTGGGCCTACCTGCTGTATGTTATTGCCACTTTTGCCGCCATTTGGGGTTATGTCGCTTTTAAAACACGGACGCAGGCAGAAAAATTGGCCGCCCGGGACCGTGAGTTGGAGCGGGAGCGCCAATTCCTCATCCAGCTCCAAAGGGCGCACGCCCGAACCACCGAAGCCAACGCCCGCCTGAATCTGCTGCTGAAAGGCACACGCGAATTAGCCGCCGCCCGCGAAAAGCTAATGGTCATGATGAAGACCGCCAACACAATTCTCAGTAACATCGGCGCGTTGCCCTCCACACGGGTCTGGGTCGGGTTTAAAAATCTCCAGTCCGACGGTCAGGAGCGTTATGAATATTTCGATTTTGCTGTGGAAACCGCCAATGGCGAGCCGATTGTCTACATTCACGACATTCATCCGAGCCAAAGCCGGCAGCGGGATGAGCCGCTCCGGGCGGATCAAACCGTTTTGAAATTGCCGGAACAAACCGGCAGCTTTGTCGCCAATGGTGCGCTGATTATTCCGGCCCGACTCAAAGAAACCCTGTTGGGATTTCTGGAAATCATGGACATCAAGACGACGGCCGTCGGTCCCGAAAACGCCGAGTTTATGGATACACTCGCAAATTCACTGGCAATTACACTGGAAAACATCAGTTTTAGTACCCAATTGGAAGAAAAAGTTAAGGATCGAACGCGTGAACTGGTAGAGGCCGAGCGGCAGGCCACACTGGGCCAGATGGCCGGGATGGTCGCCCACGAGTTAAACAATGCCCTCAGCGGCGTCAATACGGCGGTTCAAGCCTTGCAGCGTCATGAACGATTAGACCTGGAAAAAATCTGGCATTGCTGGGAAGCCGATGAACAAGGCCTGGAGCTGCAAACCTACCTGGCGCACTGGGTAGAAAATGAACAGGAACTGATTGCCATCGCCCAACTGGCCCACACCGCCAATGACCGCGCCCTGACGGTTGTGCGCGATTTACAGGGCCTGGTGGGTCAGCGCAGCCGCCAATCCGGCCATATCAATCTGTGCGAGGTAAGCCGCGAAACTTTCCGCTTAATGGCAAATTTGCTGGCCGGTATCCAGGTCATCGAAGACTTTGAGGACGACGCCATCGAAATTACCGCTACCAGCGGTCAAATCGGTCAGATTTTTACCAATTTGCTGAACAACGCCGTCCATGCTTTACAGAACCGCCCGAACCCGGCGATTACGGTAGCGATCCGGCGTGAGCCTGACGGCGCGACCATTGCTTTTGGCGACAACGGTTGTGGTATTGCGCCGGAAATTCGTCCGCACATCTTTGAGCCTTTTTTTACAACCAAAGCGGAAGCGGGTCGCGGATTGGGTCTGTCCATCATTCTGCGGATTATCAAAGACCTGGGTGGGACGGTTGACTTTTCCAGCGCCATCAACGAAGGCACGACTTTTACCGTCTGGCTGCCCTCGCGTGAGGATGCCCAAGTGCGCTAAAGTCATCGACTTGTATAAGCCTGAGCCCATTGGAATCGGATTCGCGTCATTTATTTATCTTTGCCCACCGAAATTCGCATTATCACCGTCACTCATTAATGTAGGAGCAAAATATGAAAATCTCGTATGATAAAGAAGCCGACGCCATTTCGATCTGGTTTGACGGCGTCGAATCGGTTAAAACGATGGATCTGACCGAGGATATCTTTTTTGATGTGGGTGAAAGCGGGCGTCTGGCCGGGATTGAAATTTTGCACGCCTCACAGAAAGCGAACGTAGCCGATTTTTTCCGCATTCAATTTGCGTTTCCAAACAACCGTTTGATCGACTTGCGTGTGCCGGAGATGCTGTAGGCTGTAAACAAACACCTTCCGACTTCGCATAGTTTTCATTGACTTTTTGTGTAGATATTACGCTGCCAAGAATAACCGGATATTGCAACATGCATCGGATTCAACTTGTTTTTCTCATCATTGTGTGCATCCAAATTTCCGCCGCGGCAGAAGAACCGGTTTTTGAGCACATTTCCGTAGAAGACGGCCTTTCGCAAAACGTAGTTTATACGCTGCTGTCCGATCAACAGGGTTTTTTATGGTTCGGGACGCAAGAGGGCGGTCTCAATCGCTACGACGGCTACACCTTCAAAGTCTTTGAGCATGATCCGCAAGATCCAAGCACCATCGGCAGCAATAACATCAGCAGTCTCTATCAGGATAAGACCGGCTTAATCTGGATTGCCACCTGGGGCAACGGTCTGGATATGTATGATCCCCGCACCGGCAGATTCACCCATTTTCAGCACAATCCGCGCCAACCGAACAGCCTGAGTCATAACCGCGTTCAGTGTATCACCCAGGATCGTGAGGGCGTTTTTTGGCTTGGCACAAACGGCGGCGGACTTAACAAAATGGTCTATCAGAACGGTCGGGCCAATTTTACCGCCTACATGCCCGATCCGGCCGATAGCGCCAGTATCTGCTATGATCGAATCTGGAGTATTAGGGAAGATAAAAACGGCCAGCTCTGGATCGCCACAAACAATGGGCTGGATCGAATGGATCGGCATACCGAAAAATTTACCCACTTCCGCCATAACCCGAATGATCCGAACAGCATTAGCCGTTCCGCTGCCCGCATTGTCTATCAGGATCGCGCCGGTGTTATCTGGGTCGGCACGGAATACGGCCTCAACCGCTGGAATCCGGATACCCAAACCTTTACCCGCTACTATCCTTATCCCGACGATTTTGCGCAGATTAAAAATGAAATCTCATCTATTTACGAAGATCGCGCCGGCAACCTGTGGGCCGGCAGTTCCAATGGCGGCTTAATGCAGTTCGACCGCAGCAGCGGCCAATTTAAGCTGCGCTTAACCCAAGACCCGAATAATCCGGACGGAATTAGCGATAACGACATCCGCGCTATTGGCGAAGATCATGCCGGCGCGCTTTGGATCGCCACCCGCGGCGGCGGGCTTAATAAGCTGGACAGCCGGCCCAGACGGTTTTCCTTGTATCAGCATAACCTTCACTCTGCTAACAGTTTAAGCCATAGTCAGACCAACTCCTTTGCCGAAGACCATTCCGGCCGGATATGGATTGGCACCGAAAAAGGTCTGAACCGACTGGATCCGAAAACCGGCGAGTTCGCACACTTTTTTCACAGCCCGCTCGATTCCGCCGGGCTGCGCAATGACGATATCAGCGGCATGTTAATAGACAATGCCGGCCAACTCTGGTTTGGCACAGACCTTGGCTTGCATGTGATGGACCCGGTCACGCTTCGCCTCCGCTATTATCCGGCGGGCACTACGGACGGAAGTCTGCGCGGACGGTTAGTTTATACTATTTTTGAGGATCGCGCCGGTCAGATTTGGGTTGGCACGTATGATGGCCTTAATCGCTATCACCCGGAAACAAATACATTTACCTTTTTTCTAAATACCTACCGCACATCTGTCCTGTATGAAGACCGGCAGGGAATTTTATGGATCGGCACCGATAAAGGACTGCTCCGCAAAAAACCGGACTCGACCGCCTTCATACCCTATACGGCCAATGTCGAAAAACCGGGCCAACTCGCAGACAACCGCATTTATGCCATCACCGAAGACCTCGACGGGCGCTTGTGGATCGGCACCGGGCGTGGTTTGCACCTATATCATCGCGACAGCGACAGCTTTACCGTCTTTACCGAAAAAGACGGCCTGATCGGCAACTCGGTCAGCGGCATTGTGTGTGATAACGCCGCCGATCTATGGATCAGCACGACCAAGGGGTTGAGCCGCTTTAGCCCGCGTCGACAAACCTGGCGCAGCTATGATCGCTACGATGGATTGCAAAGCAACGAGTTTATTAGCGGCGCCTGCTTAAAAACGCGTAACGGTGAAATCTACCTGGGCGGACGCAGCGGCTTTAACCGCTTTAAACCGGACCAAATCGGAAATAATCCGCATCAACCGCCGATTGTTATCACATCACTGAAAATCTTTGACAAACCGGTTGCCTATGAAGCGTCGTTATCATTTATGGATGAACTGCGTCTTTCCTATCGCGAAAACTTCCTGTCGTTTGAATTCGCCGCCCTCGACTTTACCCGACCCGGAAAAAACCAATACGCCTACATGCTGGAAGGCTTGGATCGCGATTGGGTTTTTGCCGGACATCGCCGGCTGGCGACCTACACCAACCTGAATCCCGGCAACTACACTTTTCGCGTCAAGGGAACGAACAATGACGGTCTGTGGAATGAAAAAGGCGCAACCCTCAAAGTCAAAATCGTCAAGCCGGAGCGCGAGTTCCACCGTCTGACCGTAGTGAACGGATTGTCACATGACAATGTTTACAGCATTGCTCAGGATCGCACCGGCTTTATGTGGCTGGGCACGCAGGACGGCCTAAATAAATTTGACGGCTATAAGTTCACAAACTTCTACTATAACCCGCAAGATACCAACTCCTTGCCCGGCAGCAATTTCGGCAAAATCTGTCAGGACGCCGCGGGCAACCTGTGGTGCGGCACCTGGGGCGCCGGACTTAGCCGCTACGATCCGCGCACGCAAAAATTTGAGCGCTACCGGCATGATCCGAAGAACCCCAACTCGATATTGGGCGGACAGATTGAAGCCCTCTTTTTGGATCGGGACAGCCGGCTATGGGTTGGCGTCGGTGACGGTTGTTTACATGTTTTTCGCCCGGAAACGAACGACTTCCAACGCTTTTTACACGACCCAAACGACTCGACCACCGTCAGCCATAACCGAATTACCGTATTGGCCCAGGATCAAAGCGGCGATATCTGGGTCGGCACCCTGAAAGGCTTGAATCGTCTGCATAACGGCAAATTCAAACGCTTCTATCACCAGGCGGGCAACCCAAACAGCCTGAGCGAGGACGAAATTCAGGCGCTGTGGGTTGATCGCCAAAACATCCTCTGGATCGGCACCCGGGGCGGCGGATTAAATCGTTATGATCCGGCGACGGAACGCTTTACCATCTACCGCCACGATCCGGAAAATCCATACAGCCTGAGTGATGACCGGGTCGAATCCATTTACGAAGACTCCGCCAATCATCTCTGGGTCGGGACGTACGATGGCGGGCTCAATGAGCTTAACCGGGATACGGGCGAGTTCAGTCAGTATAAAAACGAGCCAAAAAACCCGCACAGCATTGGGCACGACCGCATCGAATGCATCTTTGAAGACCGGGCCAAAATGTTGTGGATCGGCACGCGCGGCGGCGGCGTCAGCCTGCTGGATTTAAAGCCTGAAAAGTTCAAAAACTACCGGCACGATCCGGAAAATCTGAACAGTCTGCCAAATCCCAGCGTATGGGCCTGTCGGATGGATGAAACGGGCAATTTATGGCTGGGCACGGACGGCGGCGGCTTGTCGTATTTTGATGTCACGCAAAACCGCTTCCAGACTTACCGGTTTAACCGGGACGATCCCGGCAGTATAAGTCAGGATCGAATCCGGTCAATCCTGATAGATCGGGCCGGCAACCTATGGGTTGGAACTTATCAGGGCGGGTTAAATCGACTGATGCGCGACCAAAGCGGCGCACATTTTATCCGCTACACGCAACAGCCGGCGGATACAACCTCCATCTGCGGCGACATTATTAACGATATTTTTCAGGATCGGGCCGGCAACATCTGGGTCGCCACCGAAAATGGACTGGATCGGATAATAGAGACGCCGGGCTCGACAAAGCTTGTCTTCCAACACTATGTTTCCAGCGCAAAACAGGCCAGAATATTGCCCTCCGCTTTCGTCGGCACGCTTTTGCAGGACAAAACGAGCGCCGGCTTATGGCTTGGCCTGGATAACGGCTTGCTCTACTTTGACCCCGCTACCGGCGAAACCCGTCTTTATCGCCACGATCAGACCAATCCGTTCAGCCTTAGCAATAACTACATTTTCGATCTGTACCAGGACTCGGTGGGCGCCCTCTGGATCGGCACCGAAGGCGGCGGACTAAACCGGTTTGACCCGAAAACCGGCATCTTTGAACATTATGATGTGCGGCAGGGCCTGCCGAATAATGTCATACAGGGTATCCTGGAAGATACCGCCGGCAACTTATGGCTCAGCACCCGCAGCGGCATCACAAAATTCAACCCGCACAGCAAAATCTTTAAAAACTATGACCTCTCGGATGGACTGCCTGCCCTGGGCTTCAACCCGCGGGCGCGTCTGCAAGATTCGCACGGGCAATTCTACTTCGGCAGCATCGGCGGCCTGACGGCTTTCTCGCCCATGCAAGTGCTGGACAACCCCTTTATCCCGCCGATTGTGATTACCGCCATCAAAAAATTTGACCAGGAAATCAGCTTTAACCAAGCCCTGTCCGAAATCAGCCAAATCAGCCTTTCCTATCGCGACAACTTCATTTCTTTTGAATTTGCCGCGCTCGACTATACCAACCCGGCCGACAATCGCTATGCCTACATGCTGACCGGAGTGGACAAAGACTGGGTGCAGGCCGGCTCGCGCCGCTATGTCAGCTACACCAATCTGCCGCCGGGCGAGCGTATCTTTAAAGTCAAAGGCGCCAATAACGACGGGGTCTGGAACGAAGATGGCGTGACAATTACCCTAAAAATTATCCCGCCCTACTGGCAGACACCTTGGTTCTATACTTTGGAAGTCCTGATGCTTTTTGGCTTGATCTGGCTGGGCTACAGCTATCAGCGCCGGCGATTGCAGCGCCAAAAAAATACGGAAGTGCATCAACTGGAAGTAAAACGGCAGCTTGAACAATTAGAACAGGCCCGCTCGATCCAACTGTCCCTGATCCCCAAACAGCCGCCGCACGTGTCCGATTTCCATCTGTCCGGCTACATGCAGCCGGCCCGGTTGGTCGGCGGCGACTACTTTGACTACATTACCACAAACGATGGCAAATCTATCTACATTCTGATCGCCGACGCCTCCGGCAAAGGTGTGCCGGCCTGTCTGGTCATGGTCGCTGCCCGCTCCTTCTTGCGCGCCCTGACAACCCACCGCATCTCGACCAAAGAACTGTTTGTCCAGACCAACGAGCAAGTCTATGCCGACATCAGCGACATGAAAAATCCGATGATGATTACCATGCTGGCCCTGCGGTGGGACCTGGATACCCGGCAGCTATTCTATACCGGCGCCGGTCATGAATACATCCTGATCTACCGGGCGCAAACCGGCGTTTGCGAAGTGATAGAATCCGGCGGCGTCTGGGTCGGCATCATGCCCGACATCGCGCCCTATCTGACCGAAAAGGCCCTGCCCATCCACTCCGGCGACGTGTTGCTGCTGTACACCGACGGCGTAACCGAATATCGCGACAACGTCGGTGATATGTTTGGCCTGGAGCGGCTGATTCAAGTCCTGACCCAGAATGCCCGCTATCAGCCGGAAGAAATTGTCCAAATTCTGTTTCTGGAACTGGAACGATTTGGCCGGGGCGCCAGCCAAGCCGATGATATTACCGTCGTCGTCATACGCTGGGTTTGAATAAACCAATATTTGCGAACCATTCCCCAGCCTGAATAATTCATGCCACGAGACACAAAGGCTTGTTAAATCAGGATGGGGCGATCAATTTCCAAGTCCTCTTCAAAAGTTAAGTTTTTGAGGTCAATTCCTATAACTCTTTATTTCTTGGTGTCTTAGTCCTGAATTATTCACAAATCTTAACGCAAACGTCGCAATTGACGCTAAAGACGCAAGTTGCGAATTTATATCTTAAAAATGGATTATGAGGCAACCTAATCTTTTTAAATTCAGCTAATTTAAAACAAATTGTAATAGTCAACAACCTTTAGAACATTTTAGAGGACTGTCATTCCGGCGTGTTTTTAGCCGGAATCTTCTTACTGGCGAACAAGATGCCGGATAAAAGCGCTCCGGCATGACAGTGTTCGACAGGTTGTTGACTAGTACATAATTTAAAACAAATCATGCGGTTGCGTCGTTTGCGCCGTTTGCGTCTCTTGCGTTTATGAATTATTCAGGTAGTGGCTTTGTGGCAAAATTTATGAATAATTCAGGCCAGCAACTCCGCCATAATGCGCCCAATAAAAAAAGCCGCCCTACACCCGGTAGTAATGGCCGTCGCATACTGAGTTGCTTTTGTTTCACAATAAGTTGAGCGAAACGCAACGTCTCTCTATGATTACGTGTGCGCACTTTGTTGTGTGGTGTGAATGCGTTTTCTTTATGCTCTGTTGAATTGGGCGAACATGACGGCATAAGCAGCGGAATGAAAAATTGGTTTGATGACTAAAAAAAGCCGCTCGGCTAAATGACCGAGCGGCTTTTTTACATTAATTAATTTATACATTGTGTATATATTTATATTGACAAAAATTAAAAAATACGTATATTATATCTAACCGAAGCGGACAAGACAGATAGTGAGTCCCACTGTTAAGCCGCTTTTAAACTTTAAAACGGAGGGAGTCATGGCAGAGGTGACTTCGGCTTTTGTCGAAATGGTAACCCATCCTTACTACTTTGCCGGTTTTGTCGGTGGCTTTGTAGCTGCGGTTGCCATTGTTATCATCATTTTAAAGTGGCATGATGACGACAACGACAAATAGCTGACCGGGGTTGCCCGTCTTGAGCGGGCGGGCAGCCCCCCATGACTCCTGTCCGTTTATTTTCCGCGCTGTTGTATCAGTCTGACCGCGTAGCCAAGAAGCGAAATAGCTAAAACGGTCATCACGACCATATAAGCGATATACATTATTTATTCTCCCGGAGGTGAAAATGAAAGCCGTTGTCTTTGTCGAAGAATATAAGGAATTGGTTGACGCTGTCAAGCAAAATCCACGCCGACTGCCGGAGCTGCTGGATGTTCTGGCTGTTTCTCCGGAGCATTATCGGACGATTTTGGAGCAATATTTCGGGCCGTTTGTGAACTACCTTGTTTTGATGGATGAACAGACCAGCGCGGTTCAAAAAGCGGCCATTACCGGGATGAAGGCGAGCGCTATTGGCCAGTACCGTCAACGGCTGAAGGCTAAGATTCCTACAGATGCAGGTTAAAAAAGCGTTGTTTGATCGGCGCGATGCGGCGCGGGGTGATGACATCCAGGGTGGCGTCGTGAGACCAGGCGCCGGCGTCCATGTGGTCATCTTTGATGCGGACTTTGGCGGCCGGGTCTGTTTTGGGCGGCAACTGGCAGTATTTGACTTCGCTCCAGGCGGCCGGGCGCTTGGGGCCTTCGTATTTTTCTTTGATTTGCTTGAAGTTGCGGAATTCCAGTTCCATCAACGGATACGCGCGGGAGCTTCGCAGCAGGCCATAGTTGACGGACTTGACAAAGGCCGGATAAATGCGATTTTGGGCATTGAGCGTGGCGCTGACCATGTCGGCGTTGATTTTGGGCCGTTTCATGGTCAGGTTTTCGACGACGCCTTTGGTGTGGGTGTCTTCCGAGTTCAGAAATTGGATGCCGCCAAAAGGTTTGTAGGCCAGATGCTGCTCGCGAAACCAGGCGGCAACCAAATCGTCCGTATTGACCAGGAAGTTTTTAACATTCAGGACAATGTATTCGTAAAAAAGCTGGTTTTCGATGTTTTGACCGCTTTCCGCGGCGGCTTGCAGGATGCGTTTCAGGCGTTCCGGGTAGTATTCCTGTCTTAAAATGCCCTTGCCGGTCAGGACGGCGATGCTCCGATCCGCATCGAGTGTGGCTCTTTTGCTGCTGTCAAAGCCCGCTCCGATGCTGATGGCGCTGTTGATATAGCGTTTGAGCAGGTTTTTTTTGATAAAATCCGGTGTAACCGGGCCGGGCAAGCAGACGCCAGGCTCAATTTCCGCAAAAATGTCCTCGATTTCATCTTCAAAAAAAACGGCGTTTTCTTCCACCACTTTGTTGAACAGGTAGCGCGTGACGTGCTGGCGATCACGGTAGAGCGGCTTTTCTTTTGTGACAAAATTCTAAAGCTTAGAACTTGAAAATAGACATTAATGCCGCTGCCATTTCCTAAATTTAGCTTTTGTGTCAAAAGGAACAGGTGTCAAAATATCGCCAAAAACAAAAATTTGTCCCGCGTTTTAGACCAGATATTTTTTAAGCTATGATCCACCCGGAAGTTACGGGCAAAGTAACGATCCTACATTAGTGCGATTAGAAGCCCCCTGGCCTCGTATGCTTTGCCGGTTGCCTTAAATGATTTCAATCCTACATTAGTGCGATTAGAAGGGGATTAATGTCGGAAATCCGGCCATATTAGCCGACATTTCAATCCTACATTAGTGCGATTAGAAGCGTTATGCGGGAACGCATCGCCAAATTTGAAATTCCATTTCAATCCTACATTAGTGCGATTAGAAGCAAAAGAAAATTCTCGCCCTTATCCGCGCCCTGGGCATTTCAATCCTACATTAGTGCGATTAGAAGTCCGCTATCCGCTTTCAGCAGTCTGTGTTATTGTACATTTCAATCCTACATTAGTGCGATTAGAAGTTGATTTTCGCAGGACACACCCAGCCAGACGTTTGGCAGATTTCAATCCTACATTAGTGCGATTAGAAGGGGAATACTCGTGTTCGCGACAGCGTGTGATCCGGGCATTTCAATCCTACATTAGTGCGATTAGAAGTAAACGATTCGGCTTCGGCCAGGCGCACGTCTTCATTTCAATCCTACATTAGTGCGATTAGAAGGAAAAGCTGTTTAACGCCGACAGCATGTGGTTTCTGCATTTCAATCCTACATTAGTGCGATTAGAAGAACGATTAAGGAAGGCGCGACGGGCGGTTCGATTGCATTTCAATCCTACATTAGTGCGATTAGAAGAATGCCCGCCGCCATGGACATGAACCGCAATGAGCAATTTCAATCCTACATTAGTGCGATTAGAAGTCGAAGCTGCAGTAGCGGTTGCTTTCGTCTAATTGATATTTCAATCCTACATTAGTGCGATTAGAAGCCGCTGAAGCGGCGTTGAAAAATAAGCACTTAAGTGTGCTTTTTAGCGAAAATTGGGGCCATTTTGTCGTCGATGGGCGATAACGTAAAAACACCGGGGGTACGACGACTTTGGCTATGTTAAAGAACAGTAAGCAGTTACAGGTTTTGCTGCGGGTCAGACCGGCGCACATTGGCGATCAAAACCACGCATTTTTCTCCCCTCGACGACCGACATTTTCATAACTACAGTATTTTCAACACGTTACAAAAAGTTGTCGGTGGAGCGCTTTTCTACGCCCAAAATCTCCTTGTCCAGCCATTTCCTGGCCGACGACGCAAAGAGTATAACCGAATCTTCTTCATAATCCAAGACTTTTTTTAGATCCGCCTTTAATTTATCGCATTGACCCGGCGTCAATTCGCCTTCAAAGACAGAGTTCTGGATATGATGCAGATATCGTCGGCAAATTTTAAGCGCTTTGCCAACCCGCTTTTCGTTCACATCGTAAACAAGAATATAATACATAGCAATGGGTAATGGGCAATGGGCAATGGGCAATGGGCAATGGGCAATGGGCAATGGGCAATGAACAATGAATTCCTTAAACTCCAATAGCATCCAATTAGCGGCATTTTGTCTGTATGGGCCAATGGACAATGAATTCCTTACAGGACTTGGAAGGTTATTTCACAAATGGGGCGGCGCCTGCCCCAAACAATAAAACCGTTAAAACGGTTATCTGATTGATTTATTTGGCGTTATGACCACCCCGTTAAAACGGGGTGTTACGGATAAATCATTAACACCGGGATTCATCCCGGTGTTGCAGCCCGCAAAAAAACTGCATCCAAGCCGTTTCAACGGCTTAACATTCCAAGTCCTGTTCCTTAAACTCTTCAGGCACCCCTCATTGCCCATTGTTCATTCATTGTTCATTGAAGAATTTACCACCAGATTTTGAAGGGGTCGTAAACTTCGTCTCCGGTGATGTGTTTGACCAATTTATAGGCTTCCAGACGGATCAGACGGCGATAGGAAACGCTGCGATCCAGCTTGCGATGGTGGATGGTCGTTTCCAAGCGCTCGTTGTAATCTTTCAGGACAATCTTGCGGCCATTCTCTTTCAGATAGCAGCCGTTGAGTTCCTGATCAAAGTGGTCGGTTTGAATCTGCTTTTTGTTCAGCAGACTAAAGATCATGCGCTCGGACAAAATCGGCTTAAAGATTTCGGCCAGGTCTAAGCTGAGCGAAAAACGGCGGTCGCCCGGCTCGTGCAAAAAGCTGATGGTCGGGTTCAGTTGCGTCCGGTACAGTTCGCCCAGGCAGGTCGTGTAGACCAGGGTGTTACAAAAAGACAGCAGGGCGTTCAGCTCGTTTTGCGGCGGCTGTTTGCTGCGCTTTTCAAAAGGCAAATCCACAATTTGATCAAAACCGCTGTAATACCTCTCCCGAATGTTGCCCTCGATGCCCATCAGTTGGGCAATATCCGCCGCGCCCGGAATCGTATTGCGATAAGCCTCAATATCGTCAATAATACCGGCCAATGTGCCGGAAACCGCCTTTTTATCCCCAGCATCGGTAATGGCAGGCTGTGGTTGTTCATTATCCATTATCCCTTGCGCATTGTTCATTGTCCCTTGTTCATTACCGGCTTTGCCCCGGTTATGATAATAGCGCAGGTTTTTCAGGATGTTGTAGCTGGCCCCGTCAATAAAAGCGCGGGCGATTTCCAGACGCTTTTGGGGCTGCTGATAGTGGCTGACTTGCTTGACCAGCAATTGCCCGGAGACGAGATAATCGCGCGGCATAAAGCTGCCGGAATAGTAGCCGTAATAGTTGAAGAAATGCACCGGAATATGCTGCTGGGCCAGAAAGACCATGACTTTGCTGTTAAAATCCAGTTCGGCAAAGGCGTACACGGCCTCGCAATCTTCCACCGGGATGGCTTTGGACTCCGCGTCCGTTTCCAGCCAGAGGGTGTTTTCCTTGCGCTTGAGGCGGCCGTTGGTAAAGAGGTAGTAATTTCGTTTCATTTCAAGCCTGTCTTTTTTTGATTGGCGTGATTTTGCCCGCGTCTCGAAAGATGCGTCAATTTTTACCTGAATTATTCACCACGAAATACACAAAATACACGAAAGGTGGCTCATGGAACAAGTTTGTGGAAGAGCACCTTGTCATTCTGAAAGAATCTTTGTGAGCCGGTAAGTGTTCATAAAACGTGGGTAACCTTGCGAAGGCTTTACTGCAAAACTTGTGAAAGTGTGCAATGAAGCCTTCGCAAGGTTCGGTTTGCCACCATTTTTTGAGCAATTACGTGAGCCGATAGTAACCGCTTTCAAATCAAGCTGTTAGCAAGTTTGAAAAAAAATTCCTACTGAATGACATCCACGGCCCCGGTCGCTTTCCACAAACTTGTACCAAGAACCCGAAAGGTTTATGAATTAAAGCGTTACGTAGCTCGGACGTAATTGCTCAAAAAGCGTGGGTAACCTTGCGAAGGCTTTACTGCAAAACTTGTGAAATCGTGCACTGAAGCCTTCGCAAGGTTAGGTTTGCCACCACTTTTTGAGCAATTACGCTCGGACAAGAAAAACTCAAAATTCTGGCGTAGTGCTCTACAACTCTTTATTTTCGTGTGTTTCGAGCATTTCGTGGTTATTTCATGAATAATCCAGGTTTAAGATTTACCTTGCATTAGCAGGACTTTTTCATGTAAATTGTTCTTGTGAAAATACTATTAAACTCTAAAATTCAAGCCTTTTGGCAACGCTATGACGATCGTCGGGTGTTGGCGGCTTTAGCCTCGCCGGCGCTGTCTTTTGACGCCTTTTTGTCGCACTGGCTGGCGGTTTATCGCGGCTGGCGTCTATCCACCCACGTCAGCCGGGCCTATGAACTGGATCTGGCCGATCATATTCGGTTGCAACAAGCTTTTGCCCGATTGGGAAAACTGGAAAATGAACGAAATCACGCAAACGCTCCTGGATATTGATCAAATTTGTCAGGATCATGACCTGCCGTATGCCGTGATTGGCGGCATCGCCGGGATTGTCCACGGCCATCTGCGCACCACCCAGGATATTGACCTAACCATTGCCGGCGATTTAGCACAGTTGGAACGCATTGTACAGAGCTTTGCCGCCAAATTTTTCCCGGCGGTGGAAAACCCGCTCGCTTTTTTTCAGGAACTGTTTGTTCTGCCCTTACAGCATCACCAAACCGGAGTCCGGGTGGATATTACCGCCGGCCTGTCCGGTTTTGAACAGCAGATGATTCAACGCAGCCGGCGCCTTGTTTTTGACACAGCCACAATCAATGTTTGCACGGTGGAGGACCTGATTCTGTTTAAGCTGTTTGCCGACCGGGATAAGGATCGGCTGGATGTCGCCGCCCTCTACCAACTGCATCACAATCATCTTGATATCGCCTATCTGACCGCTCAGACCGCCCAATTTGTCGAACTGGATCGCCCGGATATTGCCCAAAAATTAGCGGCGCTTCTCAAAACAAACCGTCAGGCATAGCAGAATTCAAAATAAGCGCACTTCTTACAGAACGACTTTTTAACCTCAATGGGCGGCGGCTTTTCCGCGTCCACGATGCCGTGTAAATCGGCACATTAAATTGTACCAAAAATCGGCAAATAAAAGTGTACCA
>CAYOLL010000133.1:0-13173 GCA_964404765.1 uncultured Gemmatimonadota bacterium
ATGCCAAATTTCGTAGCCAATTTCGGACAATTTGGTACGCGAGAGTGAGGTTAGGGTGAACTTACCCAAAGTTATTAAATTGACATTCCTAAATTTTGGTCATAACTACGGCTTTATCATCCATAAAAATACGTCCAAAAAAATTTGCCCGCTTCGCGGAACGCATCATCCTGACCGGGCGAATCTTCCAGCGGTAAGATGGTACCCAACACGCCCGTTTTGGAATACGGATTTGCCTGTCACACCTATTTGTTCTTCAGCCGAATGATGACAACGGTCATGTCGTCGTTATTGGGGCAACTGCCGGCAAAAGCGTCGCAGGCGGCAAATAAGCGGTCGGCAATCTGGGCGGCTTGACTTTCCTCACAACATATTTGCAGCAACGCGGCCTCCAGGGCATCGTCATCCCAAATTTCGCGCCGGTGATTCATGCGTTCGGAAAAACCGTCGCTCAAAAAGATGAGGGCGTCGCCGGGTTGCAGCAGCACGTTGCGCGTCTGCACTTTAATCTGCGACAAAAAGCCCAATGGCGGCCCGCTCATTTCAATCGGCGCCAAACGGCGTTTTTGACTGTCAAAATGATAGGGATGCGGCATGCCCGACGAGCCCAGTTCAACGCCCATGCTAATTTGGGCATTCAAACTATTCAAGTCGAAAACAGACAGGGCTAAGCACATCCCCAACCCTTTTTCCAACGTGGATTTTTTCAAGGCCCGGTTCAATTTCTGAAGCAAATCTTCAATCGCCACCTGCTGCTGATAAAATTCCAGCGAATTGATCAAAGCCGCTTTGATCATGCCCACCAGCAAGCCGGCGGCTACGCCATGCCCGGTGGCGTCGCCGATAGCCACGCAGTAGCGTTGATTGTCCAGGGCGATAAAATCGTAGTAATCGCCGCCCACTTCCGAGGCCGTGACCATTTTGCCGACAATTTCGAGCCTTTCGTGATCAATATTGCGCTCCGGCAGCATGGAAAGCTGAATTCGGCGGGCGTATTCCAATTCCTGCCGCATCCGCTGCGTTTCCAGCGTTTTGATGGTCTTTTCTTTCTCCAGCAGAATTTGATAACGCAACATAGGGTTGAACAGAACAGTTTGCTTGTAGGTGCGAATGCCGACCAGGCCGTTTTTAATACATTCGCGAGCCGCCGCCTGCATCGTTATATGACCTGCATCCGGCAAGGCTCGAATGAGTCCATGATCCAAATAATCTACCAGAATCGAACGGACTTCATCGGTGATGATCAAGATTTCATGAATAGCGGTTCTTCCCTTTATGCCCTGTTGTTGGCATTGCTCGCACCCCACCTCTTGCCACACTTCCAAGCTACCCGTGAGATCCGGGTCAATTATGTGGACATCTTCGCCGGTCAATGTTGTTTTTTGGGCGCACACAGAGCAAATTTTATTCAACAGCATTTGCGAAACAATAGCTGAGAAGTAGGCGAAAGTCTCGTGATTGGTCATACCCTGCCCGGCTCGCAGTTCATAAGCCACGTCCGCGCCGACAAAGGAAGAAGACCATAGCAGAAAAACCGTGTGACCCCGCCGCACCGACTCAAAGATAGATTTGTGACTAAAGTAATTAAACTGATCCACCAAAATAATATGACGCCGGGTCACAGGAATTTTTCCAATAGCCGATTGCCATGCCTCCAGATCATATGCACAGATCGTTTGCTGCCATTCCTCCGGGAGATTCCAAAAAGACCTGAAATCGCCAATTACCCGAATTGGATAGCCACGTTGATAGGCTTCATAGGCTGTAGCTTGCAATACGGTATCTTTCCCACTGCCCGCCGCGCCGCTAAACACCAAAATGCCGGGCGGACCATTCAAGACATGATCCATGATGTCGTTAAACTTTGGAAGAAGTCCCAGTTGTTCAAGCGTGAGGATATCAAATTTTTCTGTCGCGTTCATCAATTCCCTCGTTGTGTTTGAATGCTTGGCTTTATTTCAATACGCCTTCGCAAAAACCAGTCCTGAGCTTGTCGAAGGATCGCCTCAGTCGTGGTCGGACGGCCGGTCATCACGCACTTGGAACGGAGTACAAAAATTCATTTTTGCGTCATCAGAGTTAAACTCTTCAAGCACAATTAAAATTTTGCGCTCCGATCAATACGCCTTCGCAAAAGCTTGTCCAGAGCCTGGCGAAGGATCGCCTCCACCGTCGCCGGGCGGCTGGTAATCACACACTTGCCCGGATTGTCGGATTGCTCCAGCGGCAGGCCGCGCCGCCGTTGCTTAAGCGTGAGCGGCTTCATAAACCCGATGCGTTTCCACATACAAGCGCAACGCGGCTAAAATGCGTTTTTGCCAGTCTACATCATGCGTTTTGAACCAATTCAAAATATCGGCATCCACTTCCATCGTGACCGTTATTTTTTGGTCCGGTAGCCGCAGCCGCGCATTCGCAAAAAACTTTTCGTCCAACGGTGGTATATCCGAATAATCAATCTCGTCGTCGGACATGGCAGCCAGCTTTTCCCAATCAGTAGTCGACGTTTTCTTCATAGTTTTGGATTTCATACATGTTTGCCTTTCGTGCAGAAATGAGACGGATGGTGTCAAATTCCGGTTCGGTATATACAATAACCACAATCAGATTGTTCATCAAACCCAGGCCAATCCAGCGGTCTTCGCCGTAATCCTGTCGGTCATCTAATCTGATCACCATCGGGCGCTGAAATGTGACCACGACATCGGCAAAGTCAATCTTGTGCCGGCGAATGTTCTCGCGGTTTTTATTTTTATCCCAGATGAAGTTCATAACATTGCTTGTCCTCTGGTGAGAAAGTATGGAATTTCACGGAAATGTATAATCTCAATACGCCTTCGCAAAAACCGCCTCCACCGTCGCCGGGCGGCCGGTAATGACGCACTTGCCGAGAGTGCCGGATTGCTCCAGCGGCAGGCCGCGGATGGTCACGGCTATTTCCTCCAATTAACCACTTTTTGACGCATCCAACCCTGCCACCAATCTTTGAATCGCCATCGTCTCAACTTCAGCCAACGCTTCCGGCAATTGAATCGGATGACTTTCATATTCGTCATCAGGCAAATGTTTGTGATCGGGGAAGGTTTTCAGGTGCGGATGATGGGGCGCATTGTCCCAGCGACAAATCAGTTGCTCGGCTTGATCCATGTAATGAAACCGATACTTGCGCCGCTGCGTCAAAAACAGCTCTTTAAAATGAAACTCGGAACCGTCTTTAAAACAAACACAACCGCTGATAATGCCGATTTGACTGTCATCGTCGGTTTCAATATCCAAATCCACGCGATCTGCGATCCAACGCATCTGATCCAATATTTGTCGAATTTTGGCAATGTAGTCGGGACTCATAAAGCCAAACCTTCAATCAAACTTTTGCGCCGCGCCGCCAGCTGATAAGCCTCATAGACAAACAGCCAGTCAAACCAGTGGGCGTCATCGCCCAATTTACCGGCCTCAAAATCCCGATAAAATTGCTCGCTGCTAATGCCATAAGTTTGCTCGAATACGCGCAACCGCTTGTGATATTGCTCCGTCTTGCCGGTGATCAGCCGCAATTGGAACGCCAGCCCCGACTTGAGAACGGGGATGGTTTCATCCGCAACCATTAATGTTTGCATAAATCCTCCAATTGGAGACAACGATCATGGTTTCACCTGAATGTCCAGTTTTTCAACCGCCGCCAATTCTTCATCCATCTCGTCCGGCGTAAAGTTGACGTAGGCGATGTCGCGTTTATGGAGCAGACGCAAAAAATCCGGGCGGGTGATGTTCAAAAAACGCGCCGCCTTGCCGGACGAAATGTGACCATCCGTAAACAGCGATATAACCAGCCATTCTGTTACTCGATCCTGCACATCGGCTAAGGTCAAGCCAAATTGTAGTAGCGGCGTGGGTAAATGCACTTCAAAGGTGGTGTTGGCCATGGGAAGTTCCTTTCCGATTTAAAGTGGAAGATGTGCGTTTAGACCCGCCGGCTTTGGAATGTGGCCGGGACGCGCACGGTGACGATGTTTGCGCTCACATCGCAGATTGCGCGAATGGCGGCCATGCTGCGTACAGCCACGTTTACGTCGTCTTCGTCTTATACGGCAATTTTAGTTGTCGAATATCTGCCTCAACCGGCTCAAATTCGGGGTCTTTATGAACCAAAATCGCTTGTTGATATTGGGCCAGGCCCGCCACGCAACAATCCGCAAACGACATGGACTTGTTTGCCTTCAAAACACCAACGACTTCGATCAAATTCTGGTGGAGCGGCTCGATTTGGGCGGGCAATTGCTTGATCAGTTCCAGTCGTTCCCGGGCCGTGTCCTGGCCTTGTTCGCGCAAAGAGATATAGAACAACTCAATGCAACTGACAATCGAAATTGAAAGAATGGCCAGTTCATCATCGGCTTGCTGAAAAAGCCGGCTCACTTGATCCGCGCCTTCTTCATTTTCGATCAGGGCAATCAAAGCAGAGGTATCAAGCACATAGCGGTCTATGGCCATTGGTCGGCCTGCCTTTCTTGCAGCAACACGGCCATGAGCCGGCCATTGCCGGAGCCACGCAGCTTTTGCAACGCCGCCTGTGTTTGCTGACGACGGCGCAGCCGGGCCTCCGCCTGTTCATCCTCCACAATGACTGTCAGACGGGTATCGGCTGACAGTTTATTGGCTCGTGCCAAGCTTTGAAATTCTTTCAACGTAATATGGGTCAAGGTGATCATTCAATCATCTCCTTTTGGTTCTTTTTATCCGCTTTCTAACTTGCTTGTAATTGTCAAGCTCCGTCTTTGTTAATGTGGGCGCGCTTAACAGGAGTTCACGGAAGGCGTCGCCTTGAACCGGGCGAGTCTTCCAGCACAAGATAAGCGCTTCAACCCGCCGGCTTTGAAATGTGGCCGGGACGCGCATCGTGATTACATTGGTGCTTACATTGCAGATTTCGCGAATAGCAATCATATATCATCCTTTGTTTTGTGTGGCCAGACAGACGTATTTCGAAGCAGTTATTGCCCAATAGCGTACCCAATCATGGGTTATCGGCCAATTGGTTTTGCAAATCGGCCAAATCGTTTTGGAGCGAAGGAAATTTTTTCAGCAAACGCTAAGCCTGTCGTCGAAAGAACTCCGGGGCGATAATTTTACCCCGATAGGAGTCGGCTGTTTTTAGCTGCAAAAGTTACACAAACTAAAATCCCCGGACGACCCGAAAGCCGAGCACGTAGTCACGCACGCCGGGCGAGAGGCGGGGACGGTTGGTGGCGCGCGCGTAGAACGGACCACCGTAGAACGAACCGCCGCGCACAACACGACTATTTGTATTTTCTACACTATTCCAGGTTCCGTCCGCTTTTAAATCCGTGTAGCGGTCATGCCAGTGGCCCGCGCACCACTCCCACACGTTGCCGGTCATGTCATATAAACCAAACTCGTTGGCATCGAAAGAACCCACCGACGCCGTATACACAAATCCGTCCGTATAGCCCTCAAAAACCGTCAAATCAGCAAAAACTTTTTTGGCCGTTTCATCGGCCACGTTGCCGCCCTTTTTGCCGGTGGGCGCGCCGTTGCCCCAACTGTATTTGTATTGCTTGGAACCGCAGCGGGCGGCGTATTCCCATTCCACCTCGCTGGGCAGCCGCCCGCCAATCCAGTCGCAAAAAGCCCTGGCCCCATACCAACTCACGTAAATAACCGGGTAGTTTTCATAGCCGCTCTGGACTTGAAAAGTTGAACCGTTTTTGTAGATTCGGGACTTTTCGCCTTTCCAGGAACCGCTCAGCATTATCCATTCCACGCCGTCTTCGGTCTGGTTACCTTTGGCGTTCAAAAATTGGATAAATTGAGCATTGGTCACTTCCGTCTTGCCCAGATAAAATTCTTTTAGCGTCACGGTCGGACCGTTTTTTTCAACTTCGTAATCGTCGCTGCCGATCTTAAACGATCCGCCAGGGATGCGCACAAATTCGATGCCGGTTTTTGGGTCGGTATACGTTTTAGGCTTTGTATCGCTGGCGTCACCAAAACGCGTCGTAAAAATGGCGCTGCCAAGCAAGAAACCCACAAATAACATTGTGATCAAAAACCGTCTCATCGGACACACTCCTTTTGAAAATAGTTGTGAAATGATGAATGAAAGATAATCTCAATACAGGACTTGGAAGGTTATTTGCGGAAAGCCCATCAAATTACGCTTCCAAAGCAGACGACCTCGTTCCCAAGTGCAACTTGGGAACGAGGATTCCCTGAATAACCTTCCAAGTCCTATCAATACGCCTTCGCAAAAATCGCTTCCACCGTCGCCGGGCGGCCGGTAATCACGCACTTGCCTAGAGTGCCGGATTGCTCCAGCGGCAGGCCGCGAATGGTCACGGCCAGTTCCTTCAGGATGTCGGCGGTGGCGGCCTCGTCGCCGCACCAGCCGGCCCGCACAAAGCCGCCGTGAATCTCCGGCTTGTCCACATTCTTGGGCGTGAAGAAGGCCTTGAACTCGGTCAAGTCGCTAATGCCGGTGTAGGTGTGCTGATTCAAATTGGCTTTGGCCTGGTTGAAGTAATTCTGCTGAATCTCATCCAGAATGCCGATGATCTGCCCGGCCAAATCCGCCCGGTTGATGAACAGTTTGTCCTTCGGCTCCTTGTCCCGGCGATACAGCACGGCCGCGTTCTTTTCGATGTCGCGCGGGCCAACTTCGAGCCGCACCGGCACACCCTTTTTGATCCACTGCCAGTTTTTGTCTCCACCGCGAATGTCGCGCTTGTCCACGTGCGCCACCAGCGTGTCGCCCCAGTAAGGCAGCTTGCTCAATTCGGCGGCAATGGCGTCTGCGTAGGCAAAAACTTCCTCCGGGTTGCCGTCTTTGGGCAGGACGGGCAGAATCACGATGTGCTTGGGGGCCACGCGCGGCGGCACACGCAGGCCGTCGTCATCGGCATGGCTCATAATCAGCCCGCCGATGAGCCGGGTGGACACGCCCCACGAGGTGGTGTAGGCATATTCCAGTTCGCCGCCGGAGTTGAGGAAGCGGATGCCCGACCCTTTGGCAAAATTCTGGCCCAGATAGTGTGACGTGCCCGCTTGCAAAGCCTTGCGATCCTGCATCATGGCCTCCATGCTGTAGGTATTGACCGCGCCGGGGAAGCGCTCCATGGCCGGTTTTTCGCCGAGAATGACCGGCATGGCCAGCGCGTCCTGGGCCATATCGCGGTAGAAATACAGAGCGGTCATCACTTCCTCGCGGGCTTCCTTTTCGGTCGAATGGGCGGTATGGCCTTCCTGCCACAGGAATTCGGTCGTGCGCAGAAACAGGCGCGTGCGCATTTCCCAGCGCACCACGTTGGCCCATTGGTTGATCAACAGGGGCAGGTCGCGGTAGGACTGCACCCATTTGGCAAAGGCGTCGCCGATAATCGTCTCCGAGGTGGGCCGGACGATGAGCGGCTCGTCCAACTCGCCGGTGGGCACAAGCTTGCCGTCGCGCTCTTCTAAGCGGTGGTGGGTGACGACGGCGCATTCTTTGGCAAAACCGGCCACGTGCTCGGCCTCTTTTTGCATAAAGCTGAGCGGGATGAACAGCGGAAAGTAGGCGTTTTCATGCCCGGTGGCCTTGATGCGCCGATCCAGGTCGCGCTGAATCCGTTCCCAGATGCCGTAGCCCCACGGCTTGATGACCATACAGCCGCGCACGGCGGAATTTTCGGCCATATCCGCGGCCTTGATGACGGCCTGATACCATTCGGGATAATCTTCACTTCGACGCGGGGAAACCGCGTATTCACGTTCTTTTTGACTCATTTTGTGCTCCTTATCAAACGGTTGTCTTTCACTATGGTAAGTACTTGATATGCTTGGGCTACCTCAATCTAACTTGCGCTCAAACCCAGGTGCCTGCGAATATGTCTCGCCAATTGATCGTCTATCTCCGCATGGCGGGGTACAGGTTGTTTTTGGCCGGTAATCGGGTTTAAATAAATATCATGCCGCGAGCCGTGCCGGTGCAATATACAGCCGTCTTTGACCAATTGACGGACAAAGGCTTTCCGGTTCATACGACCAACTCTTTTGTTTGATACATCTCCGGCACATCATCCAATACCATCATTTTATAGGCGTCCTTGAGATTTTCTTCCAAATCTTCCAATGATTCGCCTTGCGTCATAATTTCTGGATATTCGAGCAGCTTACCCAGCCAAAAATGATCGGATTTCCAATAAATCATGGTTAGCTTTGTTCGTTCCATATCATGTTTCCTTTATTTGAAAGTTAGCCTTGATGACGGCCTGATACCATTCGGGATAATCTTCACTTCGGCGCGGGGACACCGCGTATTCACGTTCTTTTTGACTCATATATCCTCCTAAAAGGTTAAGCTTACCGTTTGTTTATGATGTGAAATATTATTGAGCAATTGGATCCCCGCCTGGTGGATGACGATTGACGTCTAAATCAGCATGGCGAATTAGCAAAACTCGCGGGCGATTCATTTCCAATAAAGAAATTGTGGCTCTGCCAATGGCGGTGCGGGGCAGAATCAACAATCTGTCAACAGACCAAATAAAGTGATCTGCCCAGCGATGCAAACGCGGATGAAAAAGTGCCACTTCTTCGCTGGTCTCTTGATCAATGAGGGTCTGATGAGCCGATTTGCGACGATTGCAATGAAAGCAGGCCAGGGCTAGATTCGCCAACGAGTCTGCGCCGCCAGCAGACAACGGCAGAATGTGATCCACTGTAAAAGGAACATATTGCCACAATTCGTTTGTATGGCAATACTCACATAGCCCGTTGGCCCGCTGTCTAACCTGTTCAACTCGCCTTTGGCGTGCCGACTCCATCCAGTTTCCTTTCCTGCGAGAGCAAAAGCAAATTGCGCGTCAGCCGATTAACAAAGCTGAGATAATCATCCATCTCCTCATACGCTTGTAGTTCCGTTTCTTCGGCGGTGTTTAAAGCCGAGCTTCGTTGCTTCTTCAAAAGCGAGCCAATCCGCTTTTGAATGGTCGGCGTGACGCGAAAAATCAAAGCGCCTTCCACTAACTCCAATTGCACGCTTTTTTTGGCGGTCGGCGTCTGCGGCAGGCTGCGCAATACCGGAAGCGGCTGAATGGTTTGGTTGAGTTCAAACATAGATACGGCACGCATATTGATTGTCCTTTCACTTTATTTGATAGGTCTTGATGACGGGCTGATACCATGCGGGATAATCTTCACTTCGACGCGGGGACACCGCGTATTCACGTTCTTTTTGACTCATGCTGTGCTCCTTTTCAAATAAGCTTTCAACTTCAAAACAACTCAATTACGATGCCGTAATGTACTCTTGGCAGAATGAAGCCGTGTCTTTGATCAAAAACAACGGGTCGGCCAGTTCCTTCAAAAAATGCCGATTCATCGAAATAAAAATGGCAATGTTTTGCCATTCGCAAAACGCTCCGATGTAGGCATCGCCTTTCTTCAAGCCTTTATCACGGTAACGATCAACAAACTCTTTTGGCGGATGGGAGAACGTAAGTTCTAACGGAATTCCCGAATGGATAAGGCTATAAAATCGCTTTAACTCGTCGCCGGTTAGATTTCGTCGCAACTCAATTTCAACTTGATAGGCAATCCGTGTTTGAAATTGCGTCAAATGGGCCAGCAAAAAAGCTTCAACCGTATTCGGAAAGCGTAGCCCGACAATGAAAATGTTGGTATCTAAACTGATTCGGCAATCACTCACCATCATACATTTCCTCGCGCTGCCGTCGCAGTTCGGCGACAATTTGTTCCGGGGTCATGCCCGGAAATGGATCGCGGGCGATGAACGCCTCTTGCAATTTTTTGAGGTGGTACAGATAAATTTGCTGCGACGTCAACTCGTCCGGTATAAGTTTGACGGTAAAGCGCGTCCCTTTTTCAAACGGCAAATCGTCAAAATCCAGGTGCAATTTGCCGTTCTCGGCCATTTGAACATGGGTTTCGTATAACAGTTGCATAATAGTTCTCTCCTTTCAATCCGCGGCCTTGATGACGGCCTGATGCCATTCGGGATAATCTTCACTTCGACGCTGGGAAACCGCGTATTCACGTTCTTTTTGAGACATGTTGTGCTCCTCCGTTTTACTTAGTTGATGATCTAATCAAAACAATGATTTCAGATAGTTTTCGCATTCATTAACAATCATTTCGGCATCGGCCAAATCCTGACCACAGTCACTCGCGTCAATCTGCTCCTCAAAATCATAATCGCCAGTCTGGCGTTCCTCAAATAGATTTTGAAGTTGTCTCGTAAACGTGACCGGCAAAAGCCCGGTATGAACAAATTCTTTGTTAAATGCGCCGATAACTTGGGCATGACTTGAAAAGTGCAGTCCTTTGGTTAGCAAGACCGCCGATATGGCATGAAAGGCCGCATAATATGCTCGCGACGCCGCATCATCAAAATATCCCTGGGCCAGATTTGAACGGGCGGTGGTCAATTTGCTGTGGGCTTTCTTAAGCATTTGTCCAATGGCCCGCTTTTGTTCGACGGTCATATTTCCACGCCCTCTTTTAAGATATTCAAGCCAATCGGAAAATATTGCTTGCGTCGCCACTCGTCTTCATCACAAATGATGAAGGACGCCAATTGGTAATGTTTATTCATGATCTCCACGCTGGCATCAAGAATCGTTTTGCGCAGCGCTTTGTCGCGCCTATTTACCACGATCAAAAAATCGAAATCGGAACCGGGTCGCTGATCGCCGCGGGCTTGTGAACCAAACAGCACTATTTTTTTGACACGCCAAGTTAAGCGTTGGCGGACCATGTCGGCAAATTCTTTGGCCAAGAATTTAGAATTATCTCCTGCTTGCGTGACGGTTTTTTGTTCTTGAGGCATAATTAAAACCTTTCGTTTAATTGATAATCAGCGCGTGGCGCGTGGTACGATCACCGGCCATATCCGCCGCCTTGATGACAGCCTGATACCATTCGGGATAATCTTCACTTCGACACGGGGAAACTGCGTATTCACGTTCTTTTTGACTCATTGTTGTGTTCCTTATTGGTTACTTTCTTTTTTGATCATCTTGATCAAATATTCACGTTCATTAATTTTATCATACTTTTCTTTACGAATCTCTTTGCTGGTGATGTCAATTTTAATCCGACGTAGAAACTCATTGAAATCAGGGTTCATGGTCAATTTATTAATAGCGTCCCAATCCAAATTATCGCGAGCGCGGGCGGGAAACATAATCTCAGACGAGTCTGGGTCGTCTATATCAATATTGATAATCCCAATCCCAAATGAAGTAGATAAACGGCGTAGCTCTGAAGTAAATTCCTCGTCGCGGGAAATTTCCGCAGCAACCAAATAACCTTCATGCGCCCAGGATGAATTAGAAACCGCCTGGAAGAATGCTTCCCGAAGGTTGGAAAAATTTAATTCGCGCTTCATTTCAAAGGAAAACAACTTAATGGAGATATTGCCGATAGCCGAACTAAACTCAACAACCTCTGGCTTCCAATCTTCAACCGGAAAATAGCAGCCCACGATATCGGGGTGCACCCATTCGCCAAATTCTTTTTTCTCGGATTTGGTATGCTGGATGGTTTTGGTATAAACCTGCAAAAAACTGTACGCATAATAAGCTAAAAATGGGTGCAATTCTTTTTCCAAATACTCAAACTTTTTTGCGGGCGGCTTCGCCTGTTCAATTTGTTTTTCAATAACTTGAACTGCAGATGCCAGCTCATTCTTTCCCAATAAACTACGCAAATAAAAACGTGTAGGACGACTACCGGCTTTGACAAACAAAGACGTTTCGCTATTGTCCTTGATGTTCATGTATATTTGTGCGCCCAAAGTATGGACAGGCGTTTTGCCCACACTTCGTAACTGCTTGTCGTAGCCCTTGGCAACAGCAACATCCCAGAGTTCGTCAACGGACAAAGGCCGTTTCTCTTCGTTTAAAATATGTTTGGCTAAATCCAAATAAGTGAAATTCGCCATTTATAGCTCCTTTATTTTATATTGCAGTTCTGCCTTGATGACGGCCTGATGCCAGTCGGAATAATCTTCACTTCGGCGCGGGGAAACCGCGTATTCACGTTCTTTTTGACAAAGTCAGTTCATTCCCAAAGGTGATCGCGCCCCTTAATTTATACGCCGCTCATGATTTTCCCCAATAAAAAATGGGGGTTACGGTGGTAACCCCCATAGCGCAGACATTGTTCGATTCGAGTTGCCCGTATCAGTCTAATCTATTTCCGGATATTGCGGTGGATTTGCCCCGACTTTTTTGATGACTTTGGGATATTTGCCGGCTGGGATTTTGTCAGCAATTTCAATCACATTGATCTGATGCCACCAGTCATCACCAAAATCAAACCAATAGCCGAAAGCTTCGTCCACTTTAAAGCCGACGGCATCAATCCGAATCTCGACCGTACCGGTAGGTTTAGAACTGCCAAAGTCTTCTTCCAATTCGTCCGGCAGAACATACCGGCGTGCGTCTGGATCGTTGGGACCTTTGCCGCCAATCTGAAATTCGTACAGATGCTCATCTTCACGGCCAAAAGCATCGAAGATCGCGCCATGCAGATCTTCCAGCGTTTGATCGCCGCGAAGCTGGATCGTGCGCTGCAATACTTTGTTTTTCTTAATAAATTTATCCTCTAACGGCCCGTCGACAATAAAAACGTCAAAAGTGTAGAGACTGCCGCCGTTAAAACGCGGCATCTCTGCAACTGCTGATACGGTTTTTTCAACCGGGGCGGCTTTAGCAGGTTTCTTTGCTGCAGCTTTAGCCGGCTTTTCAGCCGCTTTGGCCGATTTCTTTGCGGCGGTTTTAGTCGGTTCTTCAGCTGTTTTAGCTGACTTTGCCTTTGTTGCCGCCGATTTTTTTGCAGTCGCCATTCGTTACTCCGTAGTTTTAGTTGTGGTCTTTTTGGCCGGTTTTTTTGGCGCAGCCGCTTTAGGCGCAGCTTTTTTGCTACCCGCCGAATCTTTTGCCGTGGCAGCTTCCGCCGGTTTTTTAGCTACGACCGGTTTAGCCTCATCTTTTGCCGTGGCAGCCTTAGCTGGCTTTTTGGCTGTTGCCGCAGCCGGCTTGGCTACGTCTTTTGCCGTGGCGGCCTTAGCTGGCTTTTTGGCTGTTGCCGTAGCCGGTTTGGCTACGTCTTTTGCCGTGGCGGCCTTAGCTGGCTTTTTGGCTGTTGCCGTAG
>CAYOLL010000133.1:13273-16916 GCA_964404765.1 uncultured Gemmatimonadota bacterium
CCGGTTTGGCTACGTCTTTTGCCGTGGCGGCCTTAGCTGGCTTTTTAGCTGTTGCCGCTGCCGGTTTGGCCTCATCTTTTGCCGTGGCGGCCTTAGCTGGCTTTTTGGCTGTTGCCGCAGCCGGTTTGGCCTCGTCTTTTGCCGTAGCGGCTTTAGCAGGCTTTTTGGCTGTTGCCGCAGCCGGTTTGGCCTCGTCTTTTGCCGTAGCGGCTTTAGCAGGCTTTTTGGCTGTTGCCGCAGCCGGTTTGGCCTCGTCCTTGACAGCGGCTTTAACCGGCTTTTTAGCGTTTGGCGCAGCCGCTTTGCTGGCTGTTTTGTTCTTGGCTTCATCTTTTACTGCTACGGCTTTAGCAGGCTTCTTGGCTGCCGTTACCGCCGCTTTAGCGGGTTTGGCAGCCGTTTTTTTGGGTGTGGCGGCATTTTCTGCCTTTGGCTCAGCCGGTGCGGTTGCCGCTTCGACTGCTTTCTTTGACGACGCGCGGTTCATGATAACCTCCTCAGTTACGTTAAAAAATAAGAGTGATGAAACCAAAAATGAGAATGAAAAAACAGGTATACTTTGAACGGGTCAATTCTGGACTTTTTCGGACGATAAACCCTAAGGGTTTCGCTCTTCAACCCTTAGGGTTTTTCCCAACTTACCAGCAAACCCCTGTAACTTCTCAATAACCGTTGGCTTAACCTTCGCAAGGTTTGGCTTTACCAACACTTTTTGAGAAGTTACTAAACCCTTAGGGTCGTCAAAAGTCCAAATTTAACCCGTTTGAAGAATATAAAATGTTGTCAACTTTACAACGCATCCTTGTCACCTTCGCGATAGATGCCCAGGACTTTCAGACCGTAGGTGAGCGGATCGATATCCGCAATCGCCCGGTAATAACGGTTGATGTCCTCAAAAACAAAGTCGATCAGGAAAAGGTATTCCCATTCGCGCCCGATCAGCGGCAGTGATTGAATTTTGGTCAGATTAATGCCGTCCTGCGCCAAAACATTTAACACTTTGGCCAGACTGCCGATGCGGTGCGAAACATGAAACGAAATGGAAGCTTTGTTGGGCACGGGCAACTCGCCCGATTTGGTATAGTACTCTTTTTGCAGGACTAAGAAGCGGGTGAAATTCCGCTTGTTGGTCTCAATGCCGCGCGCAACGATTTCCAGCTCAAATTGACGGGCGGCCGCCTCGCTGGCCACAGCGCCAACCCCCATCAGTTGACGTTCGTGGATCATTCGGGCGCTTTCCGCCGTATCGTGCGATTCCACCAACGTAATGTGTGGTTGATTTTCAAAGAATTCCTCACACTGCAGCATGGCCATCGGATGCGAGTGGACTTCCTTTATCTCGGCCAGGGCTTGACCGGGCAGCGCCATCAGATTCATCTCAATGCGCAGATAAATCTCGCCGATGATGCGCAAAAAGCTGGAGTCGCGCAATTGGGCCAGGTTGGGCAGAATCGTCCCGGCCACTGTATTTTCAATTGCGACGATAGCATATTCGGCCTCATTCTGCTTCATGATCTGAAACAGTTCGCGAAAGGTCGCACAATAGACCGGGGCAAACTCCCGACCAAAGTGTTTGGCGGCGGCGATTTCGTGAAACGAGGCTTGAAAACCTTGAATGGCGACTCTCATAATTTTCCTAAATGACTTATGAGGATATTTCTGCAGAAGACCCTAAGGGTTTTACAGCAAACCTAATCGCAACGATTTCAAACAATTAAACCCTTAGGGTCGCAAACTGAAGTTTGCTACTCCAGTTAAACGACATAGCATATCGGCTATATCTTAAAATGGCCCGCCTCGATAATCGGCTCTTCCCGGCCATCAGCCAGGTCGCCGTAAACGGAGATTTCGCCGGAACCGATCATAAAATCCGTGTGCTGCATGGCCACGTTACAGCCCATGGCATCTAAAGCTTCCTGCGAATAGGAATGCCCGTCTTTCAGGCCCACAGTCAGACCGCGGCCCAGGGCGATATGACAGGCCGCATTTTCGTCCAGCAAAATGGAGTCATACAACTTTCCGGTCTTGAAAATCGGTGAGCTTGAATCGACCAGCGCCACTTCGCCCAAATAAGCCGCCTGGGCTTCCATTGCAAAGAATTTGTCCAGCAGTTCACGGCCTTTTTTTGCGCCATATTCCACCACTTTACCGTGCGCAAATTTAAACCAACCCTCTTCCACATTGCTGCCCAGCACTTTGACTGGCCGCGTCACACGAACCGTGCCTTCGGTGCGGCGGTAGTCGGGCGTGGCAAAAATTTCAAATGTCGGTAAATTAGCCAGATATTTAAAACCGTTCTGACCGGGATGCGCACCGCCCACCCATTGTGAATGGGGCGTGAGATAAACTTTCAAATCTGTGCCCGGACCGGCAAAACGCACATAGCTTAATTGCTTGGCGTTCAACATTCGGGCGCGCTGATTCAGGCCGTCGGAGATTTGCCACCAACTGGCTACCGGATCGGCTTCCTCCAAAAGCAGAATGCCGCTTAACAGGTGCCACAGTTGCTCCCTGGCCTCGGCTGACGGCGGCATGCCCAAAATTTTGGCAGCCCACTTTTCGGTGGCGACCGGGGCAATAACCCACGGACAAATCCCGTTGACCATGGCCTGCGAAAAGAACATTCGCGCTTTACGGCGTGACTTTTCGATCATCGCGCTGCGCTCCGGATCGGCATTATCAAAAAAGCCGGGGTCCTCGTCGCCGTCTATGTAGATGATAGACCATTTTTCATTGACCACAACATGATACTGGCTATTGATCGTTTCAGGAAAATAATCCAACGTAGCGGCATCGGCGTGTTCGATGCGGGCCTTTAACAGGCCGGGATCGACGATGTCGGTTTGGACATAGTGGGCGCCGATTTTGTAAGCTTCGGCGGCGACAATGTTCACAAACGGCCAATGTACCGGTTCCGTTACAATCATCAGATTTTGACCTTTTTGCAGATTGATACCCACGCGGAGAATGACTTGCGCGTATGCTTCCAGGATATGTTGTTCCATGTGTCCGGATTCCTTTTCGGGGTGATTTTTGTAACTTCTCAATAACTATTGGTAACCTTGCGAAGGCTTTTCTGCAAATATGATGAAGTTATGCACCGAAGTCTTCGCAAGGTTTGATTTGCCACACTTTTTTAGAAATTACTGATTTTTTGCCAAATGGAGTAAACGCAAATACAATAAACGATAATGTTATCTTTTTCAATGAAAAAATGCCCGATTTGCAAGGTCGGTTAAAGATTCTTCTAAAATTTGCAATTGCCGCGCCAAAAGGTTATACCCACACGCTGTTTGCGTTTGGCATAAACAAAAAAGCCGGCTACAACGCGGTTGTCTCCGACGACGGAAAGACCTGAAAATAAGTTGCGAATATTTTTACAGATTTTCGATCCTGGCCAGCGTCAGGCCGGTTAAGCGCATGATTTTTTCCAGCGAGTCGCCCTCCTGCTTCATGAGCCGGGCGATTTCTATTTTTTCTTCAGCTTTACCCTCGGCTTTACCCTCGGCTTTACCTTCAATCTTACCGGTGTCATAGGCGGTTTTTACCACGCCCTTCAGACTCCAATAATGGAGTAAGCCTTCCTCATACGATGTCCGCTGCTCCGGCTTCATGTTGGCAATCTCGGCAATATCGAAGGCTT
>CAYOLL010000134.1:0-16813 GCA_964404765.1 uncultured Gemmatimonadota bacterium
CAAAGATTCTTTCAGAATGACAAGGTGCTCTTCCACAAACTTGTTCCATGAGCCCCAAAGATAAAGCAGCCAAAACTCTTAACTCCTAACTTTAAACTATTAACTTGAGGAACACTATGTTTCTTGGACGGGTCGTCGGCACGGTTGTGGCGACAATTAAGGACAAATCGCTTGTTGGGGCGAAACTGATGTTGGTACGGCGGATGAAATCGGACGGCACGTTGAAAGGCCGCCCGTTTGTTGCAGTGGACGAAGTGCGCGCCGGCGTGGGCGATACTGTATTTCTGGTGTCCAGCCGCGAAGCTTCCAATGCGATTATCGACACATTTCCACCGGTGGATCGGACGATCGTCGGCATTGTAGATCGCATCGATCAAGGAGAAAACAAATGCTGATTGCTGAAGTCACCGGGTCGGTTGTTTCGACGATTAAGCTGCCAAGTTATCATGGCAAAAAGTTGATGTTGGTTCAGCCGCTGGATTTGCAGTTTAAACCGAAAGGCGACGTGATTCTGGCAGTTGACACAGTGGATGCCGGTGTCGGTGACCGAGTGCTGATCCTGCAGGAAGGCGGCGTGGCGCAGGAAGTGCTGTCGCTGCCGCACGTTTCACCTATTCGCAGTGTGATTATCGGTGTCATTGACGAAATTCAACTCGATCCTGATTGAACTTTTGAATTTTTCATCTCACCTGAATAATTCATAAACGCAAGAGACGCAAACGACGCAACCGTTTGATTTGTTTTAAATTAGCTGAACTTTAAAAGATCGGGTTGTCTCACAATCCATTTTTAAGATATAAATTCGCAACTTGCGTCTTTAGCGTCAATTGCGACGTTTGCGTTAAAATTTGTGAATAATTCAGGCTCAAACAACGGAGCGTTTTTATGCGACATTCATGGTGGTCGGTTTTTTTCTTTGCGCTTGGCGCGGCAACGATGTCGCTCTATCAGGCAGAATCCAATCCTGAGCCAAAGCCGGAGTGCCGGGTCTTTGCCTTTCAACAGCAGGTGACGCTGCCTGGCAAGCCGGAAATCATCTACGACGCGATTACGGGCGATATCAGCGGCTGGTGGGATCACTCTTTTTCGGACAAACCCGCCAAATTCTACATTGAGCCGAAACCGGGCGGCGGTTTTTACGAGATTTTCGATGCATCGGGCGACGGGGTGCTTCATGCCACAGTCACATTTGCGCAGCGGGGAAAACTGCTGCGTTTTGAGGGTCCGTTGGGGCTGACTGGCACTGCGTTTAGCGGCGTTTATTCCTACAACTTTGCGCCGGTCGGCACGGATTCAACCCGGCTGGTTCTGGATGTGCATGGCGCCGGTGAGGTGGCGGAAGGAATTCCGGCTATCGTGGAAAGCGTGTGGCGTCATTTTCTGGTGGAGCGATTCAAGCCATACGTCGAAGCCGGGAAGCATTTGAAAAAATAAGCAGGCCGCTGCTGCTCCTTTCCAAGTGACAAATTTAGCATTTGAAGCACGGTGTCATCCCGTAAGGAATCTTCCCGCAAGATAGCGCACAGCTAAATTTTAAGAAGATTCTTACAAAATAACAACATGCCGGATTTGTCGCCTGGAAAGAAGTAAAACTCAATATTCTATCGCGCCCTGCTTAATAATGTGATAGGGAATGCCGACTTTATCAAAAAGCTGCTTGGAACGCGGCGAGCTTTGGTAGTCAAATTCGGCGACGACCTCCACAATGCCCACGTTAATCAGCATTTTGGCGCAGGTGTAGCAGGGGAACATGGTGCAGTAGATTTTGGAGCCGTCAATGGCAATGCCGAAGCGGGCCGCCTGACAGATGGCGTTTTGCTCGGCATGAACGGTGCGGATGCAATGTTTTTTCAGGATGATCTCGCTGGTGCGCTCATCCTTCTCGTAGCTTTCGCTGTATTCGTGATCGACTTCGTCGCAATGTTCGACGCCGGACGGGCTGCCGACATAACCGGTGGCTAAGATATGGTTATTTTTGACGATAATGGCGGCGGATTTGCCGCGGTTGCAGGTGGCGCGATGGCGGGCGGCGTTTAAAATCTCGACAAAATATTCGTCCCAGGATTTACGGGTCATAACCTATCCTTGTATGGTGTTATTTGCTTGCCTTGATTCTAAAGATGCGCTATCTTTCGGGCCAAATTTAAGCCTTTTTGCAAGGTCTGACAAGTATAAATAAACGATGGAGAAAGTAAATGCTCAAAATCGGACCCTATCGCATTTCATGTCTGGAAACCAATGCGTTTAAGCTGGACGGCGGGGCCATGTTTGGCGTGGTGCCGCGTGTCATGTGGGAAAAGAAAGCGCCGCCCGACCCTCTGAACCGCATCCAAATGACCATGAACGCGCTGTTGGTTCAAGATGAACGGCGCAACATTTTGATCGACACAGGCGTCGGCTCCAAGTGGACGGAAAAGGGCGCTAAAATTTACGACATCGACCCGTCGCGACACCTGCTGATCGACTCCCTGACGGCGGCCGGCCTTAAGCCAGGCGACATCACCGATGTGATTTTGACCCACTTGCATTTTGATCATACCGGCGGTTCTACATCTTATAATGCCGAGGGCCGCGCCGTGCCGACTTTCCCCAATGCTCGCTATTATGTCCAAAAGGGGCAGTGGGATTGGGCGCACAATCCATCGGAAAAAGACCGGGCCAGCTATTTCCCGGAAAACTACGACCCGTTGCAGGCAAGCGGTCAATTGCAATTGGTCGAGGGCGATGTGGAATTGCTGCCGCACATCTTCGCCATTCAAATCAATGGCCACAGCCCGGCGCAGCAACTGATCAAAATCAGCGACGGGACGCGGACGTTGCTGCATTGTGGCGATTTACTGCCCATGTCGGCCCATGTGCCGGGTCCGTGGGTCATGGCGTACGATCTGCATCCGCTCAAAACCATTGAAGAAAAAAACCGCATTCTGTCCCAAGCCGCCGCCGAAAAATGGTTCATGTTCTTCGAGCACGATCCTTACATCAAGCTGGCCCATATCGTCAAAGGCCCAAAAGGTTTTGAGCTGGGGCAGACGTTTGATATGCAGACTGATATCGTTTGATTGTCACCCACAACCTAACCGCTTTCAAGGAATTCACATGAAAAGCATTTTTTGTATTGTTTTGCTAATTACGGCGTTTCTGAACTCTGTTTTGGCCGCTCAAGCGCCAAGTTTGACCGATCAAGCCACAATCCTGATGCTGGCAGACCAACGCTCGTTGGGCGATGGAAAACTGGCGGCGCTCCTAAAAAACCATGCCGAACCGACGATCCGGGCGCAGGCGGCCATGACCTTGGGTCGGATTGGCGACACAGTCGCAACGGCGGCGTTGACCACGGCCTTGGACGATGCCGATCAAAGCGTACAACGATCCGTGGCTTTTGCCCTGGGCGAATTGCAAGATACAACTGCTGCGCCTGCCCTCGTTGCCCGCTTGAATGCCGGTAAAACCGATTGGGAAACCATCGAAGCCCTGTCCAAGCTGGGCAGCAGTAACGCTTTTACCGCGCTGTACGATTTGCTGATCAAGCCGAATTTGCCGGACGAAACGGCGCATCATATTTTGCAAGTCATTTGGCGCTTCAACAAAACCGACGTAGTGTCGATGGCCGCGGTTTTGTCGCAAAGCCCCAACGTCAAGACGCGGCAAATGGCGGCCTTCTGCCTGAGTCGCCTCAAAACGCCCGCGGCTGATCCGGCCTTGTTCAGCCTGTTGGATGACGCCGATCCGTATACGCGGGCGCTGGCCATCGGCGGCTTGCAAGGTGTGGACTATCAATATCAGGCCAAAAAGGATGGGCCGCAGCGCAAGAAAGTCTACGCGCTGTTAGGCGATAAAGACATTCAGGTGCAGATTAACACGCTGCGGGCCCTGGGCCGACCGAGTTTTCAGCCGTTGACGGATCTCAAACCGATTATTGCGCTGGCCCAAACCGGCCATCCCAACGTGCGGTTAACCGCCATTGAACTGCTGGCCAAAGCCAAAGACGCGTCCGTTTTGCCAATCCTGGCCGGGATGCTGGCCAAAGGCGAACCGCGCTTGCAGCAAATTTGCCTGAACGCTTACACCGACATTGCCGGGCCGGACGCGCTGCCGATTTTGACCCAATATACTGACCATGCCAATTGGCGGGTGCGCGACGCCGTGGCCGAAAACCTGGGCAAAATTGACAGCACGGCGGCAATCATCCCGCTATTGCAAAAGCTCTACAACGATCCCGAACAAACCGTCGAGGCGACGGCCCTGGGCGTACTGGCCGAAAAAAATGCCCCCGGCGCAACCGACCTGTTGTGGGAAAAGCTGGCCCGCGGCGGATTGATGACCCGCATTATTGCATTGGGCGCGCTGGCCGGTCGTCCCGATTCCGTAAAGCTTGTGCCCGTGTTGGCTAAGGAATATGAGCAGCCCGCCAAAATGGACGTGGACTTTCGCCGCCAAATGGCCGAAGCCCTGGCCGGCATCAAATCGCCGGAAGCGCTCGCTTTGCTGCGTAAAATGACGGCGGATTCCGTCTACATCGTGCGGCGGGAAGCGGCCAATCACTTGCAAAAAGCCACCGGCGAGCAAGTCGTTGTCGCGCCGGTCAATACCGGCAAGACATTGGCCGATTATGAACGACTTTTGCAAAAGTCGAGCGCATCGCCCACCGCCCGTATCAAAACCAACAAGGGCGATATTAGCCTGCGCCTTTTTTCGGCGGACGCGCCGTTGACGGTGGAAAATTTTGTGACGCTGGCCCGCAAAGGCTTTTACAACGGTTTGACCTTTCATCGGGTCGTGCCGAATTTTGTGATTCAGGCCGGCTGTCCGCTCGGCAACGGCTGGGGCGGCCCGGACTATGAAATCCGCTGCGAAGTCAACCGGCATTTATACGAGCGCGGCGCGGTCGGGATGGCCTTGTCGGGCAAGGACACCGGCGGCAGTCAGTTTTTCATCACCCATTCGCCGCAGCCGCATTTGGACGGCGGCTACACTGTTTTTGGGCAGGTGATGGACGGCCTGGATGTGGTGGATCAAATCGGGCAGTATGATGTGATTGAGCGGATTGAGATTATCGAATAATATTCGGATAGAACACGGATAGAACGGGAAAAAACGGATTGCTACGGATAAAGCTTTTGTGGATTTTTTTATCCGTCTCTTCAATCACAACAAAATGGAGGTGACTTATGGATCATGCGCTTTCCATGCAATCCAACAAGGCTTACGGCATGGTGGAGATGAAAAAAATCTATCCCGGCAATATGGTCAAGGGCACGGCTATTTCCGTGCTGGTGCATCTCATTTTGGTTGGCGCTTGTTACTTTGGCGCACAATACTATTTGAGCAAGAGTGCAAAACTTCCACCACGAAATATTCTTGGAATTATTGTATGCCCAGAACTGCCTCTTCCTCATATTATAGCGGTTCAAGAACCTCGACCCGTTACGTCTGTCGTCCCTAAATACCCGCCGCTTGCCAAGCAAGCCGGAATCGAAGACGTCATATATGCAAGAATGTTGATTGATACGCGCGGCAAAGTCAAAGAAGTGGTCATTCTCAAAGGGAATGAAATTTTCCACGACGCGGTCAAAAAGGCGGCGCGGGCTTTTGTTTTTACCCCGGCCATGCGCGAAGGCGAACCAGTGGAGTATTGGCTGGAGATGCCTTTCCGTTTTGAATTGCCGTGACCGTTCGTTGAGACAAGATCAAAAAATACCACTGCCGGAAGAGGTTTTGTGAGCCACGATCTTGAGTTGGATTTAGACAGCCCTTGGAAGGAAATCCTTGAGCAATGTTTTACGGAGTTCATGGCTTTCTTTTTCCCCGATATTCACGCCGTCATTGACTGGGCCGCCGGTTATGAGTTTCTGGATAAGGAACTGCAGCAAATCGCGCGGGAAGGCGATACAGGCCGGCGCATTGTGGACAAGCTGGTCAAAGTCCGGCTGAAGACGCACGAGGATATGCGTCTTTACATTCATGTCGAAGTGCAGGGGCAATACGAAGCGCATTTTGCCGAGCGGATGTTCGTCTACTATTATCGGCTGTACGACCGGCATCCGCGCCGGGTGATCAGCCTGGCGGTTTTGAGCGACGCCCGCACGAAATGGCGGCCCAAATCATACCGCCATCGGCAACTAAAATGCGGTGTTGACTTTTTCTTTCCGACGGTCAAGCTGCTGGATTATCGGAAGCGTTGGGCGGAGTTGGAGCAGGATCGTAACCCGTTCGCCATCGTCGTGCGCGCCCATTTGAAAGCGATTGAAACCCGGCGCAAACCACTGGATCGGCTGCACTGGAAGATCGAACTGGTCAAAGCGCTGTATGACGCCGGTTATGACCGCCAATATGTTTTGAATTTGCTGCGTTTTATCGACTGGGTGATGGTTTTGCCGAAAGAACTGGAAATCCGGTTTGATGAGGAAATCAAATTTTATGAGGAGGATAAGAAAATGCCGTATATCATGAGTTTTGAACGTCGCGCCATAGAAAAAGGCATAGAAAAAGGCCGTGAAGAGGGTATGGAAAAAGGCCGTGAAGAAGGCATGGAAAAAGGCGTTGAACTGGGCGCATTACAAACAGCCCGGGAAGGCATATTGGATATTTTGCAACTGCGCTTTAACAAGGTGTCCAAAGCTCTGGCGGATCGCATTAACGCTATTGGTGATCTGCAAATCCTGCGCCAATTACACAAGCACAGCGTTACGGTCGCCTCACTGGCCGAGTTCCGCCGGCTGATGGATGCCGTCCGCCCGGCAAAGGCAAGCGCCAATTGAAATTCAACAACCTTCTCGACACCACAATGGTCACCGCCGGAATTATCGAGCGCGACGGCCACATTCTGATCTGCCAGCGTCATCATGCCGGCAAACTGCCGCTGAAGTGGGAATTCCCCGGCGGCAAAGTCGAGCCCGGCGAATCCGGCGTCGCCTGCCTGCAACGGGAATTGCGCGAAGAATTGTCCGTTGAGGCCGACATCGGTGAGTTGCTGACCGATTTTGTCTACACCTACGCCGAATTGCCACGCAGTGTGCATCTCTTTTTTTATCGCGTGAACGCCTATCGCGGGGAATTGAAAAACAATGTCTTTGAGCAAATCAAGTGGGTTACGCGCCCGGAATTAACCGCCTACGATTTTCTGGAAGCCGATGTGAAGCTGGTCAGGCAGTTGAGTCTGAATGAGAAGATAGAACTTTGAGGAGTCGAACATGCCGAACTTTAACCCGCAAGATTTTGTCATCGAACCGGTAGAGCGGGCCAAAACCATCCCCTCGCGCTGGTATTTTGATCCGGAGATTCACCGCTTTGAGTTGGAAACGTTGTTTGCACGAACCTGGCAGGCGGTCGGGCATGTTTCCCGGTTGCCGCAGACGGGCAGTCATTTTCGGGCTGATGTGGCCGATAATCCGACGCTGATTGTGCGGGATAACGCGCAACAGGCGCTGGCCTTTTACAATGTCTGCCGGCATCGCGGCGGGCCGCTGGCCATTGCTGACGGTTGCAGCAAAGTCCTGCAATGCAAATATCACGGCTGGACATATACATTAGAGGGCATGTTGCGTGGTGTGCCCGATTTTGCCCACACCGAGCTTTTCGACAAGCGCGACTTTGGCCTGGCGCCGCTGCCGCTGCAAATCTGGGACGGCCTGATTTTTGTCTGCCTGCGCGGTTCAGCCGTGCCATTGGCCGACATCGTGGCCGGCATCAGCGAGCGGATCGCGCCCCAGCAATTAGCCGCCAAACAGTTTCACAGCCGCGTTTCGTATGACATCGCCTGTAACTGGAAAGTCTATGCCGATAATTATCTGGAAGGTTATCACCTGCCCATCGTCCACCCGGAATTGAGCAAGCTGCTGGATTATCGCCAATACGTCACCGAAACCTACCCCTGGTACTCGCTGCAGTTCAGCCCGATGCGCAAGGAGGCCAATTTTTATAGTGACGGCGAAGGTCAGGCTTTTTACTACTACATTTTTCCCAATTTGATGCTCAATATCTTGCCCGGCCGGTTGCAGACCAATTTTATTTTGCCGTTGTCGCCCAACCGTTGCCGGGTCATTTTTGACTATTATTATGACGATATAACCTCGCCGCAGGCCGAGCGGATTATTGCCGAAGACAAGGTTTACAGCGAGCAAATCCAGCAGGAGGACATTGAAATTTGCGAGCACGTCCAAAAAGGGCTGGAATCCGACGGTTACGATCAGGGCCGTTTTTCGCCGCGCCGGGAAAGCGGTGTGCATCATTTTCAGGCGTTGTTGAAGCAGACATACCAGGCGGGGATAGCGGAGTAACAAACTTTAGCTTGCCTGCGCTGCAATAGGACGGCAAATTAAAATTTGCTGGCCGGATTTGGATGAGCATCTTGGCATTGAAAGTTTGTTAGCCGGACGGAAAAGCGGCGAAAGTGAGGCATCATTCCAACGCTGGTTAAGCGCCCGCAAGTAGTGTCAACAAGATCAGCAAGATAAAACAAGACCTAATAGGTTTTGGATACGCATATCATGTCCCCGGCACTTACACCGGACTTGTCAAATGGGCTGGTCTTTTCAAGTTCCTCCCCATTTATTAAGATTTGAGAAGTGCCGGGGACGTTTCGAGATGGAAAGGAAAGGCCGGACATGACCATCGCCGAACTGAAACAACGCCTGCAACAACTGAGCTTCTGAAAATGGAAATAGTTTGATGGATATTGCCTATTCCGTAAATCTTGTACCAATTCGCCTGACCGAAGAACGCTGGTTGCACATCATTGAAAACCACGACGACATGGCCGGGTATTATTACGACGTGCTGGAAATCATGGAAAAGCCGGAGATGATTGTCCGCGGGCATCAAGGCACACTGAAAGCGATTCGCAATTATGGGCGGGATAACTGGTTGGTTGTCATTTACCGCGAAATTTCCAAAAAAGACGGTTTTGTGATTACCGCCTTCTTTTCCGATGAAAAACCAAAAGGAGATATAATATGGCCGCGACGCTAACCAAACAAAGCCAGGCATTGGTGTATAACTGCCTGAATATGGCCGGCGACGTATTGAAACTGCCCAGCCGCCAAATCTGGATCGATTACGACGAGGAAGCTGATGTGTTGTATCTGAGCTTCCGCAAACCGCAACGGGCCACCAAAACCATCGAAACCGATGACGGTATTTTGATCCGCAAGGCCGGGCGGCAGATTGTGGGTTTGACCATATTGAATGCCAGCGCGAGATAACACGCATATCATGTCCCCGGCACTTACACCGGACTTATCAAACGGATTGGTCTTTTCAAGTTCCTCCTCGTTTATTAAGATTTGAGAAGTGCCGGGGACGTTTCGACTTGGAAAGGAAGGACGCCAAACATGCATGTCATCACGCGGAAGCGTTTGCAGGAATTTGGCCGCAAATACCCGGATTGTCGCGCCGCGCTGGATAGTTGGCCCATTTTCTCCGTGCCCCAAACCGAAGCGGATTACAACCGCCTTACGGCCACATTGGATCACTTGATTGACGAGGTTGGAGAAGACGAAAGCCATCCGTTGGCCTCCTTGATGGACACGCTTGGCACGCTGATTGAGGCATACGAGGACATTCACATCCCCGAACCGGAAGTTCAGCCCGGAGACATGCTCAAATTTTTGCTGGAGGCGCATGGTTTGGCGGCGGACGATGTGCCGGAACTTGGCCCGCGCAAAGAGGTTCGCGCTATCCTGGCCGGGAAAAACCCGCTTGAGCCGGAGCAAATTCTCAAGCTGTGCCTGCGGTTTCACGTGCATCCGTCGGTGTTTGTAAACGATAACAACCGGAGTAGCAAACTTTAGTTTGCCTGCGCCGCGATAGGATGGCAAGGAAAACAAGACCTAATAGGTTTTAGAAACCTATTAGGTCTGCGCCCCGATGAAAGGAAAGGCCGGAGATGACCCTCGCCGAACTGAAACAACTCCTGCAACAAGCCAAAGCCGAAAACGCGACCGAGCTCGATTTAGATTTATCCCGCCAAAACCTGGACGAACTGCCGGATGAAATCGGAGAGTTGACGAATTTACAATCGCTTAATTTGTCGCGGAACCAATTGACGGCCTTGCCCGAATCGCTGGGCAATCTGACGAATTTACAAGCGCTTGAGTTGTCGCACACTCAATTGGCGGACTTGCCCGAATGGCTGAGCCGGCTGACAAATTTGCAAGTGCTGGTTCTGTCAGATAATCAATTGACGTCGTTGCCCGAATGGCTGGGTCAATTGAGGAACTTGCGAGGCCTTAGTTTGCTTGATAACCACTTAACGACGTTGCCTGAATGGCTGGGCCGACTAACAAGTTTACAATCGCTTAATTTGCAGGGAAATCAATTGTCGACATTGCCCGAAGCGTTGGGCCAACTGACTAATTTGCAACATCTTAATTTGGCAGAGATTCCATTGACGGCGTTACCCGAATGGCTGGGCAAGTTGGCGACTTTACGAATGCTTAATTTGTCGGGGAATCCGTTGACGGTGTTACCCGAATGGTTGGGGCGGCTGACGAGTTTACAAATGCTTTATTTGAGGCGGAATCAATTGACGGCCTTGCCCGAATCGCTTGGCCAATTGACAAATTTACAACGGCTTGATTTGGCGCAGAATCAATTAACGGCCTTGCCTGAAGTACTGCGCAAGCTAACCAATTTACGACAGCTTTATTTACGCAATAATCAGTTGACGGTTTTTCCCCATTGGCTTGTCCAAATGGCCAATTTCGATCACGATTTTGAATCAGATTTCCCGAATGCAACCGAAGAAGACGCCAAAGAAAATCCCTGGAAAGCCAAATATGCCATCGACCTGCGCGGCAACCCAATCCCCAATATCCCACCGGAAATTTTAGATTGGGCGCACAAACCCAAATACATCCTGGAATACGTGCGAGCATTGGAAGCTCAGCCCGTCCGCCAGCCGCTCAACGAGGCCAAAGTCCTGTTTGTCGGGCAGGGCGGCGTGGGCAAGACCTCGCTGATCAAGCGCCTGCGGCAAGACGCCTTTGATCCGCACGAGGCCAAGACCGACGGCATCGCCATCCAAACCCATACCTTTGCCCAAAACGGGCGCGACATCAAACTCAAGCTGTGGGATTTTGGCGGGCAGGAAATTATGCACGCCACCCACCAGTTTTTCCTCACCGCTCGCAGTCTGTATGTGCTGGTCTATGACAGCCGCCAGGAAGAGGCCTACGGCAATGTGGAACACTGGCTCAAGGTCATCCGCAGCTTTGGCAATCAGGCCCCGCTGCTGGTGGTGCTGAACAAAATTGACGAGCATCACAAGTCCATCAACGAGCGCGGCTTGCAGGAAAAATATCCCAACATCAAGGGCTTTATCAAGACCTCGTGCCGGACGGGCGCGGGTCTGGCCGAACTGCGGGCGGCCATCGAACACGAGGCGGCGCAACTGCCCCATCTCGGCTACGAATGGCTGCAAAGCTGGTTGGACGCCAAGTCCGCGCTGGAGTCGCTGGACAAGGACTACATCAGCTACGAGCGCTACACCGACATCTGCGCGGAACGGGGCGTGCCTCCGGCCCATCAGGAATTTTTGATTCAATACCTGCATGACCTGGGCGTCGTCCTCAACTATCGCAATGACAAGCGCTTGCAGGACGTGAGCGTGCTCAATCCTCATTGGGTCACGGAGGGCGTGTATGCCATCCTGAACTGCAAAAAACTGCAAGATCGGCATGGCACCTTCCACATCAACGATTTGGACGCCATTCTCGACCCGGCCCGTTATCCGGCCAACAAGCATTATTTCATCGTGGACATGATGCGCAAGTTTCAGCTCTGCTTTCCGCTGACCGATGCGCCGGACAGCTACCTGCTGCCCGATCTGCTGCCGCCGCAGCAACCGGAACTGGACTGGAGTCCGACCTCTTCGACAGGCTCAGGGCAAGGTTTCTTGTCCTTTCAATATCATTACGACTATTTGCCGAAGAGCGTGATCTCGCGCTTTATCGTGCTGGCCCATCAATGGATCGCCGACAAGATTTATTGGCAGACGGGTGTGGGTCTGCGCCACAAGGACAACGAGGCGCTGGTCAAGGCCGACTTAGCCGACCGGCGCATCTTCATCTATGTGCGCGGCCGGGAGCAGGAACGGCGCTTTTTCCTGTTCCACATCCGCGCCCTGTTCGAGCAGATTCACAAATCCATCGAAGGCTTGCAGCCGCAGGAAATGGTCGGCCTGCCCGACCCTTCGACAGGCTCAGGGCAGACAGGCATCGTCGTGCCGTATGAGCATCTGCTGAATCTGGAAGAAATGGGTCAAATGGAATTTGTGCCGCAGGGCGCGAAAAAGCTGTACAAAGTACGCGAATTGCTCAACGGCGTGCGCGTGGAGCGGGATCTATTCATGCGGCAGGAAAAGCTGGATATTTATCAACGGGAATGCGAGTTGCTGCTGGACAAATTGGGCCGCTTGCGAAAGGCCAAAGTCATTGCCGACGGCGAGACGAAGAAATTTGAGTTGGACAAAGAAATCGAGCGGGCCGAGCGGGAATTGAGCGATGTGGAAGAAAAGTTGCGGACAGTAGACGGAATCAATTAATCAAAAATAGGAGAAACTATGGAAATGTTGTTGGACTGGCTGACCATGCTGACGCGCTGGCTGCATGTTATGGCCGGGATTGCCTGGGTCGGCACGTCATTTTATTTTAACTGGTTTGACTCACTGGTGCGGCCCACCGAACAAAAGCGTCAAAAAGAGAACCTGCGCGGCATTTTGCACGAGATTCACGGCGGCAGTTTCTACTACCACGAGCAGTACTGGCCGGACACCCATCCGCCCAACATGCAGCGGCATTCATGGCCGGCCAAGACCACTTTTCTGACCGGTCTGATGCTGTTGGCCTTGATTTATTGGGTTGGCGCCTCAACCTATTTGGTCGATCCGCAGGTGGCTAATATTGCGCCATGGCAGGCCATCGCTATCAGTATTAGCTCGATTGTGCTGTGTTGGTTTGGGTATGACACGCTGTGTAAACGCACGGAAGACAACCGCATTGTGCTGGCGGGCATGGCGGTGGCGACTGTGTTTGCGGCCTGGGGCTTTCACCATGTTTTTGGGGCGCGGGCGGCCTATATTCATGTCGGGGCGATGCTTGGCTCCATGATGGGGCTCAACGTCTGGCTGCAGATTGTGCCCCACCACATCGCTATGACCGGCCAACTCAATCGCGGCGAAAAGCTCGATACTCATCATGGTTATCTGTCCAAGCGCCGTTCGCTGCACAACAATTATTTTACGCTGCCGGTCGTCTTTACGATGATCAGCAACCACTTTGCCCTGGCCTACAACCATCCCTATTCATGGGTGATTTTGAGCTTAATAATGGCCGGTGGACTGGGCATCCGTCATTCCTTCAATGTTTTTTACAAGGAAGGGCGCAAGGCATGGGAATTAAACTTTTTGATTATCGTGGCCTTTGTACTGGCTATTGGTATCAGTTTGATACAGGCTACACCGAAGATTGACCCCAACATGGTCGTTGATGACGCAATGGGCATGCGGATTGTTTATGCCCGCTGCGCCGGTTGTCATTCATTGCATCCAACTCAACCCGGATTTACTGCCCCGGCCCAGGGCATGGCCTTAGACACGCCGGAACAGGTTAAAGCGAAGAAAGACCTTGTTTTGAAACGGGTGGTAATGGTCAAAGATATGCCGTTGGCCAATCTCACCAAAATGACTGACGAGGAACGGGCCATGCTGAAAGCCTGGCTGGATAAGCCGGCGCCTTAAATCCTAGCGCTGTAAACCGCAAATGTAGCGCGAATCGCCTTATTCGCGCAGGAGTCCGCCATGATCACTGCAGAGTTACGCCAACGTTTATTATCCTTTCAACAGGGAAAAAGCTTGCTAACCGTATTGACCGGAGCCGGGATTTCCGCCGAAAGCGGCATCCCGACTTTTCGCGGGCCGGAGGGCTACTGGACCGTTGGGTCAAAAGTTTATCAGCCGCAGGAAATCGCTACCCAGACAATGCTCCATCTTCAGCCAAAAGATGTATGGCTATGGTATCTTTATCGCCGGGGCGTCTGTCGGGCCGCTCAGCCAAACGCCGGGCACCATGCGGTTGTGGAGTTGGAAAAGCTGTTTGGCGACCGCTTTCTGCTGATCACCCAGAACGTGGACGGCCTGCATACTCGCGCCGGCAGTAGTCCGGAGCGTACCTACAAAATTCACGGCGATCTGGAATGGATGCGCTGTCTGGCCGAATGCTCCGCGACGATCTACCCGCTGCCGGAAGCCTTCCCGGCCAAAGCCCGCAACAGTCATTTGTCGGATGAAGAATGGGCATTGCTGACCTGTCCCAAATGCGGCGAACATACCCGACCGCACATTTTGCTGTGGGACGAGTGCTACAACGAAGAACACTTCCGTTTTGACAGCGCGCGCCGGGCCGCCGATAAGACCGGCTTATTGATCGTGGTCGGAACAACGGGTTCGACCAATTTGCCCAATCAGGTCGCTTATGCCGTCGCCAGACGGCACGGACTGGTGCTTGACATCAACATCGAGCACAACACTTTTTCGGCGCTGGCCATTGAAAGCGGCGGCTATTTTTTACAAGGCTCATCCGAAGCTATTTTGCCGGAGATTACGGCGATTTTCCGTGCGGGCGTGTAACTTTTTCGCCTGTTTTGTCCATTCCCAAAAGTTTTTCATTAGTTGCAGACACAGACAGGCCGGAACAACATAATGCAGGTTCTCAAACATTTATTCGAAAATAACCGTAAATGGGCTGAAAAGACGCGCGCGCAACACGCCGATTTTTTCGAGAAACTATCGCAGCAGCAATCGCCGGAATATTTGTGGATTGGCTGTTCCGACAGCCGTCTGCCGCCCAATGAAATTATGGGGTTGTTGCCGGGGGAGCTTTTTGTGCATCGCAACGTCGGCAATATCGTGGTGCATACAGATTTTAACTGCTTATCTGTCATCGAATATGCTGTGGCCGTTTTGAAAGTAAAGCACATCATTGTGTGTGGCCATTATGGCTGCGGCGGCGTTCAGGCGGCCATGCGCAATTTCCAACTTGGTCTGATCGATAATTGGCTGCGGCACATACGCGATATCTATTCAAAAAACGAAGAGAAACTGATAGGAATCGCCACCGAAACCGCTCGTTTGAATAAACTCTGCGAGCTGAATGTCATTGAGCAGGTTTACCATGTCGGCCATACCACAATAGTCCAAAATGCCTGGCGCAGCGGCCAAAAGCTAACGCTGCACGGCTGGATTTATGATCTGCGCGATGGCCTGCTCCGTGATTTGAATGTCTGCGTCACCGGACCCGATGAGTTTCTGTCGGTGTACCGGCAGGCGCTGGAGATTTGATGCAAAAAGCAGTAAAAGTGTGCCACAGTCACGGACTCTATAACTTGAACCCGCCCCAATAACAGTAGAAAAACCATCAAAAATCCGCGCATCTTTTTGATCTTTTGTTACGCCGTCGTCGAAATGCAACATATAAGAGACTGCGGGTTTTTACTGCGGTTATAAAAAACTTTCCAGCGAAACGAATTGGTTATCGTCGTTACAGTATGGCGATCATAGCCAATCGGGGGACCCTCGTGCGAATCAATCGAAGCGGCAGCTTCGGAATTGCTGTTCACAACCTGATGGGGGTCTTATGAATTTGTTTGAAACTGTTGAAGCTGTTGAAACTGCGGTAGTACCCGCCGCTACAATTGTAGCGGTCGATGAGTTGGATTTTGTTGTTGATATTCAAACCAACAATAGCGCCGGAGCCAGCGTTCTATTACAGAAAGCCTTGACAGGTTTAGCGCAATGGGTGGAAGCAGCCACCGAAGAAATATTTGTCAGTGATTTTGATGTCCTGTTGCTGCGCTTGATTAAAGCACAGCCGGCGATGGCCCCATTTGTCAATCTGCGTCGAATTCTACGGCAAGCGCTTATGCCTGAACAATTGGTGACACCGTTTCAAATCAAAGATGTGCTGCATAGAATCAACACATTTCTTGAAACGGATCGGCATAATATGATTGTTTACGGGGCCGAATTTATCAATGACGGCGAGACATATTTAACGGTCAGCAATAGTCAGGCCGTTCGGGACACTTTTTTAGCCGCCAAAAGCGCCGGCAAAATCTTTAAAGTCATCTGCACAGAATCCCGTCCGACCAATGAAGGTGTGCGTCTGGCCGAAACATTGCATTATGCCGGAATCAAAACGACCTTGATTGTTGACGCCGCAGTTTACGCGCATACCCGGCGCTGTAGCGGCATATTTGTTGGCGCCGATTTTATTACGCGTGACGGTTGGGGCAACAAGATCGGCACATCCGCGGTTTGCTTAGCCGCCCACGATTTTGGCATACCTGTTTGGTGCTGTGCCGAGCAAATCAAAGTTACCAAATCCCGTCAGTTTCAATTTCGACCTGCTAAAAAACCGCCCGAAGAAGTTTACAGCGGTATCGTTCCCGTCAGCAACATCTATTTCGAAAAAATGCCGTTGGACTGGCTGTCGGGGTTGATTACCGGCATTGGCGTTATCCCCGCCCCGATTGAACTGGGCCTGGAAGCGCTGATGAGTAACCTATCGCTGGAACCTGCCAAACCCACTGCCTGAGCGCTTATTTATGGTGTCTGTAATAGATTTCCATAACGCGGTCAACCGTAGATTTTTTAACCGCAAAGTTCACAGAGCTTTACGCAGAGTCCAAACGCTGTCCTGAATAATTCATAAACGCAAGAGACGCAAACGGCGCAAACGACACAACCGCTTGATTTGTTTTAAATTCAGACCACCTGATCCGCGTGAAACTGGAATGATACCATTTCATAAACCAGTTT
>CAYOLL010000135.1:0-16649 GCA_964404765.1 uncultured Gemmatimonadota bacterium
AACAAAGATTGATACAGACGGCTGAAAAACGCCGCTGTATAATCTTGCGTTAGATTTGTGAAGCGCAAATAGAAATATTAACCCATTGTTCATTGTTTATTAAATTCGGAGGATATTATTATGAAGAAGCTACTTGTGGCATTATTAATTAGCGCAGTCGTTATTTCCGGCCTGAATTGCGCAGCGACCCAGTCACAGCAAGGCGCGGGCATTGGCGCTGTTGTTGGCGGCGTGGTCGGCGGTGTTATCGGTCACCAAATGGGAGATAAAACCGCCGGTATTATTCTGGGCGCGGCATTAGGCGGTTTGGCCGGGGCTTATATTGGCGACTATATGGATAAACAGGCCAAAGAGATCAATCAGCAGGTTCCGGACGCCGATGTCATCGTCATCAACAACGAAGGCAAGCCGGTCGAGAATTCGCAGGATCAGGGCGGGCAAGCTATTCTGGTTAAGTTTGACTCCAATACGCTGTTTGATGTGAACAGCTCTGAGTTAAAAGCCGGCGCGAAATCCAATCTGGATAATCTGGCCGGAATTATGACCAAATATGAGAAGACGAATATCCACATCTCCGGCCACACCGACGCCACCGGTACAGACGATCTCAATCAAAAATTATCGGAAAAGCGCGCCCAGGCTGTATCGGGCTACTTAACCGGCAAAGGCGTCACTGCGACCCGCTTTACCGTCGTCGGCCACGGCGAAAGCAAGCCCATTGCCAGCAACGACACGCCCGAAGGCCGCCAATTGAACCGCCGGGTCGAAATTATCATCAGCCCGAATGACGCGCTGGTGGATACAGCTAAGAAACAGGGATAGTTTCTCCAGACCTAACAGGCTTTAAAAACCTGTTAGGTCTTCGTCTAAGCTTCGCTCTGAGGAATGCCTCTATGTCTTTTTCTAATGATGAATTAATTCAGGTGATTCGCGAATCTGTCCGCTTAAATCCGCAAAATGTGGTTTTGCGCAAGCATTTGGCCGATTTGTTGCTGAAGGCGCAGGATTTTACGGCGGCGGAATCGGAATTTCAGCAGGCTCTGGCTCTTGCGCCGGAAGACTTTCAAATCAAGATCGGTCTGGCGGCAGCTTTTTTTGGGCAAAGTAAAATCTCTACCGCCCTGGTGATTGTGGAAACCATGCTGCAGGATAAAGCCCATCCTCTTGCGCCGCAAATTCTGATTCTGGCCGCGCGTCTCTATGTCCAAGCCAACGAAATTCAGCAGGCCGCCCAAGCCTATCGTCAAGCCATACAGAAAGATCCGACGCTGGCTGATTCTGATTTGGAAAGCAGTTTGATGCTTCGTCAGGCTCAAACCCCCCTTGGTCCGGCCACAGGTACCCGTCAACCAGCCGTACCGCTTGATGATCGGCCTGACGCGCTGGAAGCGGCGCTGGAACGCCCGCACTTTAACTTTAGCGATGTGGGCGGCATGGAGTCGTTAAAAGAAGAAATCCGCCTGAAAATTATCCATCCCTTACAACATCCCGAACTTTACAAAGCATACGGCAAGCCGATTGGCGGCGGCATCCTGATGTATGGCCCGCCCGGCTGCGGCAAAACGTATCTGGCCAAAGCCACCGCCGGTGAAGTACGGGCCAATTTTATTAATGTAGGGATTCACGATATTCTGGATATGTACATCGGGCAGAGCGAGCACAAGCTGCACGAGTTGTTTGAACTGGCGCGACATCACCGGCCCTGCGTGCTGTTCTTCGATGAAGTGGACGCGCTGGGCGCCAACCGTAGTGATATGCGGCACAGCGCCGGGCGGCAGCTCATTAACCAGTTTCTGGCCGAACTGGACGGCGCGCAGACTTCCAACGATGGGGTGCTGATTTTGGCCGCAACCAACGCGCCCTGGCATTTGGATGCCGCCTTCCGCCGGCCGGGTCGTTTTGACCGTATCCTGTTTGTCCCGCCGCCGGATGCCGAAGCCCGCGCCTCCATCCTGCAAATCATGCTCAAAAACAAGCCGATTGATAAAATCGACTACAACGGCGTGGCCAAAAAAACCGAGCAGTTTTCCGGCGCGGACCTGAAGGCGGTGGTGGATGTGGCAGTGGAGAAAAAGCTGGGCGAGGCCATGAAAAAGGGCGCGCCGACGCCGATTGTTACCTCGGATTTGCTGCAGGGGGCCAAAACGATTCGCCCCAGCACAAAAGAGTGGTTTGGCGCGGCCCGCAACTATGCGCTATATTCCAATCAAAGCGGCATTTATGATGAGATTTTGGCTTATTTGAAGTTGTAAAGGGCGTTGTTGCATGATTAATCGCATATAAATAAGTTATACGGTTTGGATCATTCAAAAAAGAAACAAATTAATCACGCGGCAACGCCTTTGTGAAGTATCAGAGTATTAAGAGGAAAGTTTATTATGGCTACGATCGAAGGCATTCGAATACGCAACTTTCGAGCTTTACGGGACATCACTCTCGGCAAGTTATGGAACGCGCAACAGACCGAAGCGCTGACACCTCTGACTGCGGTTATCGGCAAGAATGGCGTCGGGAAAAGTACGCTTTTCGATGCCTTTGGTTTTCTTTCGGATTGCCTCAAATCCGGTGTTGAGGATGCGTGCGACATGCGTGGGCGGGGCGGTTTTGATCGCACCCGCTCGCAAGGACAAAACGGCCCTATCGAATTTGAGGTGTATTACAAAGAAGACGGGAATGCGAGGCCGATAACCTATGAAATATCAATTGATTTGGATTCGGAGGGGCGTCCTTATGTTCAGAAAGAACGTCTTCGCCAAAGAAGAAAAGGGCAGAAGCACGGCTGGCCATTCTCCTTTCTCCTGCTAAATGAGGGTAAAGGTGTCGTATGGAAGGAGGAAAAAGAAGGGCGACAAATTGACGAGCGTAAAGAACAATTAGACGTAATGGCGCTAATCGAATCAATCGTAAGGGCCGGAAATCGTGAGGAAAGTAACGCCACGGAAGTTGTGGAGCTTGAAGACAAACGTAAACTCGGTATCGCCACATTAGGGTCACTCAAGCAACATCCCCGGATTTCGGCTTTCCGCCGTTTTATTGAAGGATGGTATCTAAGTTATTTTACGCCGGATGCGGCGCGAAGCCTCCCTTTGGCCGGGCCACAGAAGCATTTGAATATTCATGGGGATAATCTTGGAAATGTCGTTCAGTTTATGGAGCGGGAGCATTCGAGGAAATTTCAGACCATTCTTACCCGCATTGCCGGCAAGATTCCGGGAATAGACAAAATAGATACGGATAAAACACCCGACGGCAGGCTTCTTTTAAGATTCAATGATAAAGGTTTCGGAGATCCGTTCTATGCGCAGCAGATGTCGGACGGCACACTTAAAGTATTTGCCTATCTACTTCTTCTTGAAGATCCAACCCCACCGCCGTTTCTGTGCATTGAAGAGCCGGAAAATGGGCTTTACCACAAACTGCTTGAAGCATTAGCGACCGAATTTCGTGAACACGCCACAGGACAGAAGGGCGGGTCTCAGATTTTCATTACGACTCATCAACCGTATTTTGTGGATTCGCTTTCACCGGAGGAGGTTTGGGTTCTGGAAAAAGGAAACGATGGCTTTTCAACGATTCGGAGAGTTAGCGACGACCCGATTGTGAAAAACATGGTTGCTGAGGGACTTTTGTTAGGCGGTCTCTGGTACAGTGATTATTTGGATGCGAGGTAATTTCAATGCATTTTGAAATTCTTGTTGAAGATATCTCCGGTAAGAAAGCCCTTGAGATTCTGGTTCCAAAAATCATTGGAGAGGCGCACACTTGCAGAATTCATTCCTATAAAGGTATCGGCAGGATTCCTAAAAATATGAAAGATCCGGCTAACGTCAGTAAACGTATCTTGTTGGAAAACTTGCCAAAACTTCTGAAAGGTTATGGAAAGACCTTTCCAGTGAATCGGAATTGTTCGGCTGCTGTGATCTTGGTATGCGATCTCGATGATAAATGTCTAAAGACATTTCGTAGTGAATTGTATGGAATTCTGAACGCTTGCAATCCAAAGCCGGAAACGCGTTTCTGCTTTGCCATTGAGGAAGGCGAGGCGTGGTTTCTCGGCGATCTGAACGCGATCAAGAGCGCTTATTCCCATGCCAAAGATGCCGTGCTTAAAGATTATATCAACGATAGCATTTGTGGGACATGGGAAAGGCTGGCAGATGCTATTTATCCGGGTGGCTCACCAGCGCTTTCGAGCAAGGGGTGGCAGATCGTTGGCGCTGAAAAGTTGAAGTGGGCGGAGACGATCTCGCCTAAAATGAATATCAGCCAAAACGATTCTCCCAGTTTCCGTTATTTTTGCCGGCAGTTGCAAGCGTTTGTAAAAAGTTAGCGTCCGTTAAAAATCAAGATAACCGCGCTCATTCTCAATGCGAATCGTTGTGCCCAGCGGTTTGGAAAGGCGATCCAGCTCTTTCAGAATTTTGCCGGCCGCCGTGCCGGTTTCGATCCGGGTTTGAAAATGGACTTTAAAATTATCGACATTTAAAGGGATCAGTTCCGCTTTTTTCAAGCCGGTTTTGTCAAACGAGACTTTTAAGATGACGCTGGTTTTGGCGTTAGGACTGTAGGAGCCAAAAGTAAAATTTCCCAGACTATACGCAATCAACCCGCCGTTGTAAACATCCAATCCCTGCAGAATGTGGGGATGATGGCCGAGCACCAACGCCGCGCCGCAGTCAATCGCCAAATGTCCGAAAACCATTTGATAATCCTTTGGCGTATCCCGCAATTCCTCGCCCCAGTGAAATGAAACAATGACTAAATCGGCCTGCTGTTTGGCCTGGCGCACGTCATTTTCGATATGCTCGGCTGTGGCCTGAGCCGTGCCGGTTTTTCCGTGCCCGGCATAAAAAGAAGCCGGGTGCGTGGCGGAATAGGAGAGAAAAGCCAGTTTAACATTGCCGACTTCCTGAATTACCGCCTGACGGGCTTTGCTGCTATTTTGGCCGGCGCCGGACGGCTTCAGACCCAGAGTTTGCAGCGTTTGAATGGTGCTGGTCAGCGCGACCGCCCCGAAGTCCATAGTATGATTATTGGCCAGACACAGCACATCAAAGCCGGCATTTTTAACGCCTTCCGCATAGGCGGGCGGCACCAGGAAGGAATAGGTTTTGGAAGTGTCGGCGACGCCTTCTGTGCCGAAGGGCGCTTCCAGATTACCAATGGCTACATCGGCGGCGCTGATGATTGACGTAACATTTTTAAAAGGATAGTCCGGGCCGTGCTTTTTTAGAAACGGCGGCATTTTGTTACCAAGCATAATGTCGCCAACGGCCACTAAAGTGTAGGCGCTGTCAGCCAAAGCTTGATTTGTCCGCGCGAAAATTAAAATCACTACGAGTGCATAACGCATTGAAATACCTGCCTATTGGAGTTGAATGATCGAATGAAAAAAGGACAAGAAATCGAAATATATATTGACGCCCTGGCCTTTGGCGGGCAAGGCGTGGGTCGGATTGACAATCTGGTCACTTTTGTGCCCGGCGCGGTGCCGGGCGATACGGTGCGCGCGCAGGTCAATATTAAGAAAAAACAATATGTCGAGGCCCGTCTGCTGGAGATTTTGCAGCCGTCCCCGGAGCGCGTTCCGGCGCCATGCTCATATTTTGGTCATTGCGGCGGCTGCAAAACGCAATCTTTGCCATACGAGCGGCAGCTTTTTTACAAACGGCAACAGGTTGTGGACAGCTTTGCCCGAATCGGCCATTTGCAAAATGTAACGGTTTTGGATACGCTGGCCGCGCCTGATCCTATTTTTTATCGCAACAAAATGGAGTTTTCTTTTTCGGATCGCCGTTGGCTGTTGCCCGCAGAAATTGCGCAAACAGATACGGAACATCAGCGGGATTTTGCGCTGGGTTTCCATGTGGCCGGTCATTATGACAAAATTATTGATTTGCACTCGTGCCTGCTCCAATCGGAATGGAGCGCCCGGGTTGTTAATTGGCTGCGCGATTATGCCCGCCAAAATGGTCTGGAGCCTTATAATGTCCATGAACATAAAGGTTTTCTGCGCTTTTTGGTGATTCGCGAAGGCAAAAACACCGGTGAGCGGATGGTCAATATTGTGACACGGGAACATGCCCCGGAGCGCATGGCGCCGCTTGGCCGGGCGCTGAGCGCCGCCTTTCCCGAAGTCACCGCGTTAATCAACAATGTCACCACAAATGTCGGCAACGTCGCCTTTGGTGAAGTCGAGTACCTTTTGCACGGCAAATCGTCGATTGATGAAACGTTGGGGTCGTATCGCTTTCGGATTTCGGCCAACTCTTTTTTTCAGACCAACACGAGGCAGGCCGAGCGGTTGTATCGGCTGGTGCAGGAGTTGGGCGAATTTAACGGGCAAGAGCTTGTGTACGATCTTTACACCGGTACCGGCACGATTGCGATTTTTATATCTCAGGCGGTGCGGCGGGTGGTCGGTTTTGAGCTCATCGAGAGCTGCATTCTGGATGCCAAAGCCAATGCCCGTTTGAACAATATTACCAATTGCGAGTTTGTGACGGCTGATCTAATGAATTTGGGCGCGCTGATTCGTCCGGACGAGCGCCCCGATGTCCTGATTATTGACCCGCCGCGGGCAGGAATGCACCCCAAAACCGTGCAGGCTGTGCTCAAGCTTTTGCCGCCACGCATTATTCATGTTTCCTGCAATCCGACCACTCTGGCCCGCGACCTGGAAGTTTTAGTCGGGCAAGGCGGCTATCAAATCGACTTTGCCCAGCCGGTGGATATGTTTCCGCAAACCGCGCATGTAGAGATTGTGGTCAGGCTGAATCGGCGCGGATAATACAAAAGCAGTCGTTGCGCAAATGATCCTGCCTGATACACATGGGTCTAATCGTTTACTCATCGCCCCACAAACTTTGATACAGCTTGCTGTAGCCGGGATAGATTTCAATCGCTTTTTTCAGATAGTCTTTGGCTTCGATGTAGTCGCCTTTTTTGTAATGGGCCAGGGCGATATTGACATAGACACTGGCGTCATTGGGGTCGCTGTCTAACGAGATTTTGTAGTGCTCGATGGCCTCGTCCCAACGATTGTTCTGGTAGGCGATATTGCCCAGATTGTTATGCGCCCCGGCGTGTTTAGCTTCATGATTGAGGGCATCGCGAAAGTAGCGTTCGCCTTCTTCGTACAATCCGCCCTGACAGTAGATGACGCCCAGACTGTTAAAGGCGTCGGCCGGGCGCTCGCCGGAGTTCACCTGCTGTCGCAACTGTTCGATGCGTGAGCCGGAAATCTCCTGCAATAATCGTTTTTTATCCGCGCGTAACAGATCGCCTATCTTCTCAGCGTCCGGCAATTTTGGCTCCCACTCGGTCGGGTCCAGGGTCGCTGGCGCATAAACCCGCCAGGCATCCTGAATTAAAATAACGCGGCGTTTATTCTTCGCCTTGCGGTAGTTTTCCAGCCCAGCCTGCCAGGCTTCGATAAAAGAGCCCGCGCCCAACAAGGTTGTCTCGACCGGAATCCAGACCTGATTGTGCAAATTGCGTTCTTCCGCCAATAATACGGTAGCCATGCTGTCTTGCGTGGATCGGGTATAGAAGTCGATATCCTCCCAGCGCAGCAACAAGTCCGCCGGCAAGCCGATCAGCAAGGCCGCTTCCAACGACATCCCCAAATTAAAGATCGAAAAAACATGGCCCGGCACATCCACCAGCCCGGTGGAAATGCCCAAATTTTCCAGCGCGGTGCAGAACAGCGCGGCCACGTCGTCGCAATCGCCGCTGCGGAGTCTGAGCGTTTCAGTAGGATAGCGAATGTAATCAATGGCGTCTGCGCCGACTTGCGGGCCGTTGTAAGGGTTGTTTGGGTCGACAATATAGCGAATGCCGTAAGCGCTGAAAATGTCGAATATTTGCATGGCTTCGGACAGGTTTGTATATGGACTGTTGGCGTTTTCCGGAATATAAGGATAGATGACTTGTTTGATAAAATTGTCGATGGCGCTGTTTTTGGGCGTGATAAATGTGCCGATTTTGGCCGGATCGGTCCAATTCAAAGCGTTGCGGCTGTGCAGGGTAAAGGTGGCGGCTAAACTTTGTTCTTTTTGATCGGTGGCCAGATTATAGGTAACGGTCAGCCGCGCCTGCATCGGCGTATCTTCGTCAGTGTTGAGGATTTTGTTATTGAAACTGGCATAGATAGGGATGATCTGGCGGGAATAGGGCGTGAGTCTGTTGATTTTGGTTTCGGTCGGGAAGTCCATAAACTGGCTGATGAGCAGGCCGACTTTGATGTTTTTAAAGGTGTTGCCGGTGTCGTTGGCGATTTCCACATAGCCGGCCGGGGTTGTGGCGTAGTACTTGTATTGCGCGGCGAACAGGTTGCTCATTTTAAAATCGCCGATGGTCACTTCAGGCGAAAAGCCGCCTTCGCGTCCAAACTGGAAACGCAGCGCCGCCCGCAGCATATTGCCGGTTTCTTTCAACTCAGTTAAAGGTACGGCGTAGCTTAGATCCAACTGAATCGGCATGCTTTGCTGATTCACTCGCCCGGAAAAACCAAACGCGATCTCATCGCGGTTAAAGCCAAACCGGAAACCGGACATGCCCCGAAAGAACCAGCCTTCCGCGCCAAAATGAAGCATCTTATCTTCTTTATTATTGATTAAGCGGTTGCGGCGAGAATATTCCAGCGCGGTTTTGAGCGTCCAGGCTTTAAAGTCACGGCGAAAGGCAAAACCGGCCTGATAGGTATACGGAATGCGGTCGGTCGGCAGCGCATCCGTTTGACGGCGAGCGGCTTCGTACGACATGTTGGGTTCATTCAAGTTACGGACCGATGCGCCAAGAGAGAGCTGATCGCTTAGTCGAATCAGCAAGCCCAGGTCAATGGCATAGCGCATCAGCGTATGACGCCCTTCAAACAGCGGATCATTCTTGATGTAATCGTTGGCCTTCAGATTTTTGAACGGGAAATTAAGTGAAAAACCCAGATTGAACGGCATACGGTAGGCAAATTTTTGACCGTAGGAAAGACCGAGCATGCCTTCCTGATAATAGCCGCTGGCCGGTTCGTCATTGCCGGAATCAAAGCCCGTATGTTCCAGACTGAAGTGCCAGGCCCCGACGCCCAAATGGTGGCCCAGCGGCTGCACGGAGTTGGCATAGATTGCATACAGCGTCGGCGAACTCAGGCCGGGAAATATCTGGCCGCCGGAGATGTTAAATTCGCTGACTTCCCGCTCACCCAGACCGGCCGGATTCCACCATACTGCCGTGCCATCGTCGGCCATGCTGACAAAAGCGCCGCCCAATCCGACGGGGCGCACACCCTGCCGAATTTTAAAAGCCGCCTCCGCCTGTGAGGTCGAAATCAGCAGTGCCATAACCAATAGAAAATTGCGGGATATCATGATGTCTTTGCCGCCTTATGAATCCCGCCACAAAGTCACGAAGACACCGTCTATGCCGGACTTCAGGCCGTTGTGCAGGCTTGTTGTGAGCGTCGCCGAACGGACGGCGGTCATTTGTTGCAACGAATTCATTTTATCAGCCTGCCAACTATTTGAAGATCATTTGCTCTATGCCGGCCCAATCGGGCGGGACATTTTCCACAACATATTTAGCGGCTTTTTCCAAATAATAGCGGGTTGCTTTATCTTCAGGATTGAGTTTAAGCACATTATTGAAAAAGACGATGGCATCGGCAAATTCCCGGGCATAGTAGCAGCGAATTCCTTCCTCAAAATCCTTCAGCGTCTCCAGTTTTTGCATAATCACCGCTTCCCTATCGCCATCAAAAAGCTCATAAATAGTGGTGACTTCCCGTCGGCCATGCACCAGAACTTTGCCCAAGAAACGGAAATGAAATTGATCCGGCTGTTTTAGGTGCGCCACCGTGTTTTGACTGACGACGATGCCCAGGCCAAATATCTTGGTCAAGCCTTCCATGCGGGCCGCCGTATTGACGGTATCGGAAACAACGCCTGTATCCATGCGCTCCTCGTCGCCAATAATGCCGAGCATCAGCGGCCCGGTGTGCAGCCCGACGCCGATTTGAATCGGTACTCGCTGCTTTTTAAGGCGGTCGGTGTTATATTCGGCCACGCGTTTGTGCATTTGGATCGCCGCCAGAACGGCTTCTTCGGCCTGGCGCGGATAAATAGCCATGACGCCATCGCCATAATATTGATTCACAAAGCCATTATTCCGGCGAATACAAGGCCCGACACGCGACAAATAGCCATTGATAAAATCGAAAGTTTCTTTGGGCGTCATTTTTTCCGCCAACGACGTATAAGCGCGGATGTCGGAAAAAGAAACCGTCATTTCCCCTTCGATTTGATCACCGACCTTCACTTCGACAATGGATTCATAGCCCAAGGTTTGCAAGAACTCGTATGGCACAAAGCGGCTGTTGGCGGCGGTCAGCTTCCGCAGTTCGTTGTTGACGTGCTGCAGGGTTTCGTGCTGTTTGTCAATCTGCTTTTGTTGAGAATGGGTTTGCAGCGCCTCTTTAACCGTCATCGTCAGGTCCATTTCCTCCCACGGTTTGGGAATAAAGCGGTACAAGCGCGCCTGATTGACGGCATTGCCGACCGCTACAACATCGGCCTGGCCGGTCAGCATAATCTTCAGGGTCTGGGGCAAAAGCGCATGAACCCGCGCCAAAAAATCGTCACCGCGCATATCGGGCATAATGTGGTCGGAGATGACCACCGGCAATTCAACATTGTCGACGATCAGATCCTCAATTATTTTGAGAGCTTCTATGGCCGACAAAACAATTTGAATATCATAATCATTTTGAAAATGCCGACGCAACTGGGCTTTAAGTCCCTGCAAAATGATTTCTTCGTCATCAACGCACAAAATAACCGGTCGTCTCATAGCTCTCTCATCAATTTTTTTGGAGCCGTATGCGCAATGCTTTCTTCGTCCGGCAACCCTTTTTCATAAATAGCCAGGAACCCGGCCGCCCAGCTTTCAAAACAATCGGCGGCAATGGCTTGCCGTAAATCGGTCATCAGCATCGCAAAAAAGTGAATGTTGTGTATTGTCAACAGATGGTGCGCCAAAATCTCGCCCACCTGATGCAAGTGCCGAATGTAGGCGCGGGTAAAGTTTTGGCAAGCATAACATGTGCATTGGGCGTCTATTGGCTGAAAATCTTCGGCATAGCGGGCGTTTTTAATCGTCATGCGGCCCCAGCGGGTCCAGGCCGTGCCGGTGCGGCCATAGCGGGTCGGAATGACACAGTCGAACATATCCGCGCCGTGCCGTACGCCTTCGATTAAATCTTCCGGATAGCCCACGCCCATCAGATAGCGCGGTTTATGCTCCGGTAAAAGCGGCAGGGTCAATTCCATCATCCTGAACATGTCTTCCTTCGGTTCGCCTACCGCCAATCCGCCCACGGCATAGCCCGGCAGATCGCGCTCGACCGTCCGCCGCGCCGAGACGACGCGCAGCTCCGGATAAACACTGCCCTGCACAATGCCAAACAAAGCCTGCTCGTCCGAACGGGCATGGGCGGCGATGCAGCGATCCAGCCAGCGCAGAGTCATTTCCAGCGATTTTTTGGCATATTCCGGGGTGCTGGGATACGGTGTGCATTCGTCAAAAGCCATCATGATATCGGCGCCGAGGGCGTTTTCGATCTCCATGACTTTTTCCGGCGTGAACAGATGATACGAGCCGTCCAGATGCGACTGAAATTGTACGCCTTCCTCGCTGATTTTGCGCAGCCCGCTCAGGCTAAAGACCTGAAAGCCGCCGCTGTCCGTCAGAATAGAACGGCGCCAGCCCATAAATTTGTGCAGACCGCCGGCCCGCCGCACCAACTCGTGCCCCGGCCGCAAGTAGAGATGATAGGTGTTGCCCAGAATAATCTGCACGTTGCTGGCCAGCAAATCTTTGGGCGCAACGGCCTTGACCGTCGCCTGGGTGCCGACCGGCATGAACACCGGCGTGTCAATATCGCCATGCGGCGTGGTCAGCCGGCCCAGCCGGGCTTTGGACTGAGGACTTTTATGGTAGATGGTGAACTTTAGCGGGGACATTATACTCCTTGTTTGTCATAAACCAGTTTGTCATAAACCTGACAGGTCTTGAAGACCTGTCAGGTTTGCTCCTTTACGAACGAATCAAACGCGGTCGAAAATAAGCTCCCATTGCGGATATAGCCGCGTTCGGTCAGGGCCGCCGTAATTTCGTCCATCGGAACATCTTTATTTTTGGCGATGGCGATGATCCGCGCCTGTTCCGGATCGGTCAGGCTGTGTTCGAAGATGTAACGGAATTGGCTTTCGGCCAGGCCGGCAAATTCCGCCCGCAGAGCAGCAATATCCACCGCCCGCCCCTGCCGCAAAGCTTCAAAGCAGAGATGGCAAGCCAGTTGCAGAAAGTACGGCAATCCGCCGCCCAGCGCCACAATTTCCGCGCGATACGGCCGCAAATCCTGTTGGTAAGCGTCGGCCAGGGCGATCAACTCATCCGTTTCGGCGGCGTCAAAGGGAAGCAGCCGCACGGTCTGGAAGATGTTGAAAAAGGGCGAACTCTGGTCGATGTCCTGCCGGAATTTGGCCATTTCCTTGTTCAGAATGGCTTTGGACAGAGTAATCAGCGACACGTCCAACTCTAACTTGTTGCTGCCATAGTAGCGCAACAAATCGAAAAAACTCTTCTTGAAATCTTTAGTCAGCAAGGTTTCAAACTCATCCAGCGAGATAATGACCCGACGCTTTTTAAAAACCGCGCCCAGCAATTCGGTCAGCGTTCGCTTATCATAACGCCGAACGGTTCCCCCGACAACGGCGACTAATCGGGAAATCACCGCCTCGAAAAACTCATCCGGATTATCCGTGTAATGTCCGCTGAGCCGGATGAGCAGCGCCTCCGGCTGCAACGTGGCGGCGTATTGATTGAGCAGCGTTGTTTTGCCGACCGTGCGATCCCCGATGATGGAGACGTGTTGTCCGGTGGCGATTAAGCTTTGTATTTTTCGCAGCGCATTTTGCCGGCCGACAAACCGCTGCGTCAGCTCGCCGCCGATGCGATACGGATTCGGCTCAATGATCGTGACGCTTGCGGCGGACAAATTAATTTTCTGGAAAAGGGCGTCCAATTTTTGCCGCAGATCATTGCGATCCGCGTCAGCGGTTTTCACCTCGGTTTCCAGTCGGAACTTGATAGCGGCATCAGTAGCCAGAATCCATTCGTTGCGCACAAGCTGTATCTTTTGACTGAGCAGTTCGTAGGCTTTTTCCAACTCGTCATATTCTTTTTGCAAGCGTTCATGTGGTGTCACAGGGGTTCTCCTTGCCTGGACATGACATTTCTGCTTTTGAAAATGTCATGTCTGATGTTGGGAAAAGAAATATCATTTCTGATGTTCGCTATTTCAGCGCTTTCTTGCGCGGCGTTCTTTGCTCCGGGCGCAGATGATGCCGGAGCCAGATTTTCAACAGATCGCTTTTGAAGCGATAGGTCGGCGAGCCGTTGGATTCGATAAGCTCGCGGCGTTCCAACTTGCGTACGCACTCATATAAACGGTCGTCCGGGAAATCCAGGTCGGCGTCCGCCTGCAGGCTATCCAGCGTGGGAAATTGCGCCGTCGTCTCATCGGTCTGGCGGTAAATGGCGTTGAGAACGGCGCGTTCATCGGGCGGCAAAGTGTTGTGCCAATAGCCCAGGATGCCCTCCGTATCTTCGCGGATCAACCGGTCGGCAATCAGCCGCACATCGTCGGCAGACACGGTGGCGCGGTGTTCCTTGTTCAGCCGATCCATCAGGTGATGGCAGATTTTTTGCAGGAAATACGGATGCCCGGCAGTAATCCGCCACAACGCATTGACGGCGGTTTCGGCATAAAAAACATCGGCGCTGACCGGTTCCCGCATCAAGCGTTCGGCATCGGGCCGCGGCAACAGGCCGATCCGATGCGTCAGGCCGATATTAAAGAAAGTGCTTTGATAGGTTTGGGTTTGATCCAGCAAGCGGTAGGTGCCGGCAATCACAAAACCCAGCCCGGAGTGTTGAATCAAACTGCGGAAATAATCCAGCAAACCGGCGACTTGCGGCCCTTGCGCCAGCAGCATGTCAAACTCATCGAAAACCAGCACCAGCGGACGCGGCGCAGCTTTGCGGGCGGCCTCCACAAATGTTTCAAAATGATACTTCCAATTTTGCCGGAAAGCGGCCTCGTCCGGCGCTTCCGGCGGCTGAAAACCCTGGCGCTGCAACGATTGCCGGATGTCCCAGGCCAATTGATGCATAATCGTCATGGCGTTGGCCTCGCCCCCCAGACCGCCGATTAATCCCTGCATATCTAACCACAGCCAGATCACCTCGTCGGTAAACACCGTGTCCATCACCCGATACAGGGCCGAAGTTTTGCCCATGCGCCGCTCGCCGTAGAGAATCAGCACGTTCATTTGGCCGGAACCGCGCAGATGCTGGCGCACAAACTCGGCCACGTCGCCGCGGCCGAAAAACACGTTGGCCCCGGTCAGCGGCGGGCCGGCCACGTACGGGTTAGCGATTTCGTGCGTCCAGATTTTGCCGGCGGCGTATTCGATAATTGGGTCGATGATGCGGCGGCGGTCGGCTTTTTCGGCGTCGTCGTAGCGGATGGCCAGATGCAGGGCAATCGGGCCGGCTTGTTGGGGCCGGACGATCAGGCTGAGCGGTTTGGCGTCGCCGCGTTCCAAATAGGCCAGCGGCGGACCGCTGTCCAGCACGACATAGTTGTCGGCGTCGGACGGGATGGCCTCCAGGCGCAGGTTGCGGGCCAGACCTTCGCCGGTATTGCGGACGGTCAGGCTGACGGTGACCGGGCCGAGATCGCTGATGGCGCGCGGGCTGTATTCCAGCAGGTCCAGCCGGGCGGACAGGCCGATCTCGGCGATGGCCGCGTCCAACAAGTCCAGCCAATGGGCCCGGATATCGCGCAGGACGGCTTGGAACGGTTCAAACGCGGTCAGCTCGACTTCGGCCAGACGCGGGCGGATTTGCAGCAGCAGTTCCCGCCGCACCCCGGCGCTGAGCGGTTCGCGCAGGACGCTGACGATTTCGGCCTGACCGCCGCGCAGGACGGTGATGGCGGCAAAGACGGGTTGAAAAAGAGATGCCATCTCTCCCAGAGATGGCATCTCTACGCCCTTTGGATTAAAGCCCGGTTCCAGATCGGTCAACCGCTGACAGGCCCGCCATTTGTGCAGCGTGGTGAAGACGAGCAAGGCTTCGGCGTGATGGGCAAAATCCGCGTGTTTGGCGACAATGGCTGCGCTTTCGGCCAATGCTTCAGTCCCCAAAGAAGTCCCCGGCACTTCCAAAGTGCCGGGGACTTTGCTGAGGACTTTGCCCGCGCTTTTCCGGCCCAACCACGACGACATGAGGTTGCCGAGGCGAGAATCATTTCCTTGTAAGGAGGACAGCCGCTTTTCCCGCACTTTGGCCAGCGCCTCGTGGCCGGTCAGGAGGTAGTAAGCCCAGGCCAGGTCGTTCTTTTCGGCCAGCTTACCCAGCGTGGCGTGGTCGTTGCGGTGGCCGAGGTAGACGGCGTAGGCGTGGCCGGTTTCCGGGTGGGCCATGATCTGTTCGGCGGCGCGGCGGCCGGCCGGATATTGAAAAGTACGGTTGATGACATAATCAATGGCGGCCACGCCGTCGGCAAAGCGGTTGTGCTGTTCATACAGGCCGCACAGTTCCACCAGATAGCGAGTCAGGAACGGCAGCGGCAGAATGACCATCTCGTCCCAGGCCAGCGGCGTACCGGCCGGGAATACCCCACCGGAGTAGCAAAATTTATTTTGCCCGTCGGTTGCAAGGGTGCTTTTCCGTTTGCAGCGACACAGCCAGCCGTAAGTCACCAACATTTGCACGAATTGCACGGGATACTGCAACAGGCCGATACTGACCAGCGGGATGATCCAAAAAAGAAGGGTTAAAATACGGATGGTTTCGCCAAAACGGGAGAAATAAGCCAAACCAGAGAAGATCAGACCCAACAGCGGCCATAACAACATGAGCCAACGCTCGCGGCTAAATTTGGGGATGGTGTAGGCTGGTTCTTTTTCCTTATCGTCGGCTTTTGCTTTGGCTTGTTCTGCTTGCGTTTCGTATAATTTATCCACAAAGGCGCTGCCCAGTGGAAAAATAAAACCGACTAAGGCGGTGGCCACATACAGCCCGGCATAGCGCCAATCTTGCCCGACTAAGCCCCCCCCCCCGACCAATGGCAGCAAAATGAGCCAGGTTATGGCAAAAATTGCGATAAATATCTGATCCACACGGGCAGAGAGTTTGATCTTTTTCCGTGCCTGGAGGACGACAGTTATCCACATTAGACCCCAACTGAGGAGAACGCCGACGCTCAACCATTGCATAAAAATCGGAAAAGCCGCGCCCAGGTATAAGCCGATCGTCAACAAAACCAAATACAACCCAAACCAGACTGCGACTGCGAATGCGAATGCGAATGCGAATGCGAATGCGCCTGCGAATGCGACTGCGAATGCGACACCGAGGACGAAATCGCCGGTGACAACGTATGTCAACATGCCGACAACCGCCGCCCATAATCCGGCAGCAACCAGCACATCCGTATCGTCCACGTCGCCGGCCTTTATCCGCTCGCGCAGGAAAAACGGGCGCAGGGTGAGCCAATAGGGCAGGAGCAGGGCGTTGGTCAGGCG
>CAYOLL010000136.1:0-16633 GCA_964404765.1 uncultured Gemmatimonadota bacterium
GTGGCGATCAGGCACAATTTAAAAAGATACTTGAAAATTAGCGAACGTGAGGTTACACAGCGATTAAATAAACTTCAAGCCAAATTTTACAACAAAGCAACAAAAAAAGCCGCCCCTGCATCAAGCAAAGGCGGCCCCAAAAACCAACATCCAATCTCACACTTACGGCGTGCCAAAACCGCCCAACGCGGTCTTGCTGAAGTTAGCCGCGCCCTGGCTGGCCCGCACCGCCGATTGGGAAAAGACGTGGAAGGCTTGCCGAATCTCGGTCGGTGAGTTTTTGGGCGTCAGAATCCACTCGTCGCGGATGCCCATTTCTTTGAAGACGCGGCGGAAATCGGTCGCGCCGTTGTCAATGCCCATGGCCGCGACGATGTGCCGCTCGCCCAGCAGGTCCGCCACCAGCGGGCGCACGCTGGCGGCGGTGGCCTGGGTGGAGTGCTCATCCGCGCCATCGGTGATGATCAGGGTGATGGTGCGAGCGACCACGCCGCTGTCGGCAAATTCCTGGAATTTGGCCAGCACCCGACCCAGCAAAACCACGGTTTGATCATACAGCGGCGTGCCCAGGTTGGGATTATAGTTGCCGGTGTCCATCTTTTTCACATCCGGGTTAAGGATGTATTTGGCGTGGCCGCCGGCCTTTGGATCTACAACGGCTAACGGCTGATAGGGAAAGAGGATAAAGCCGTTTAAATAGCACGTATGCACCAGAATGCCCTGGTTTTGCTTGGAGCCGATTAAGGCGTCCAAAACCAGGTTGTGGCCGTCGCGGACAGTTTGGGCGCTGCCGGAAAAGCGGATAGAACCCGAATCGTCCACCATCTGCGTGACCAGCACGACCTCGCTGGCCTGCACATTGTTGACCGAAACACCCAGACCGGCCTGAATTTCTGCGCCCAAATCGAAGCTGCTCAAGGTCTGGAGGGAGGCCGCCGACAAAAAGCCATCGGCATGGGCGGCTTGGAAGAGATTGTTGACTTGCAGGGTCTGACTCATAGAAAGCTCCTTTTCAGTTAGTAGTTAGCAGTGATCAGTTAACAGTTTGTGGAATAGAACACGGATCACACGGAAACCGACAGAATTCTACGGATAAAAAACAATATCAGCATAGGTGTTATCCGCAAGAATCCGTTTTTTCCTGTTTTATCCGTGTTCTATGTTTTAATTTGGCCAGGCGTCGATGGGATCGGTGGAGCGCACCAGGTTCATGCCGGCGTCGGCAAAATTTTGCATAGCCCGCTCGGCGTCGGCGGTGAAATCCATACCGCCCGGCACAACCACTGCCGCCGTGCAATCGCGCAAGATATAGACTTTTTTGGCCAGGCGCGGATCCTGCCGTTTAATCTCGCCCAGCAAGTCGGCGATGCTCTCTTTGACGCAATGGCTGGAGGCCAGACCGGCCAGGATCACCATGTCGGCTTCCAGCAGGGTTTTGAGCAGACGGACGTTGCGCTGCGCGCCGGGAATGGGCTGCCCGTCCCAGCAGGTGGTGACTTCCGGCGCAAAGATGGAATAGTGCTCGGTCAAGGGATTGCCGCCTTTGATCTCCGGCTTATTTTCCGCGCCGCGGGCAAAGCAATGAAACAGCCGCGCTTCTTCCACCACTCCGGCCAGCCGATGACCGTTGGAGCCCAGCAGGCAGTGATACGGCCACAGATAGAGTTGATATTTGCCGGCGTGTTCCAATTGTTCGCAGTAGTGCGTAAATTGCCGTTGCAGCCAGACCGGATCGACGCCCAATTGCTTGGCCAGGGCCGGATTGGGCCGATATTTGCCGCTGTGATAGTCCGCGGCGGTAATCATCGTGTGCGGTTCGGGGTGACTGCCGTCGGTCCGCCAATGCGCCCCGGTAAAGAAGATTTGATACGGCAAATGGGTGTCCAGCGTACAGGTGATCTGCGAGATGCGATGCAGATTCTGATAAATAAACTGCACCAGGCGATGATGGGCATCCATCGCGCTCTGGCCTTGATGCCCGGCCACATAAAGCGCCCCGCTGGGAAAGCTGAAATCGACCTGATCGTCAATGATCAGCAGATGAGTTCGGGTCTTGTCGCCGGCCACCGGTGTCAGGACGTGCTCGTTTTTCCAGACCTCGGCCTGTTTTTGCAGATGGTCGATGTTGGCCACGTGATAATCCGCATCAATGGCATGGCGCGGATCGTAGTGCCCCGGCAAGGGCAATGGATTCAGTTGAGTACTCATAGTATCCTCCTTCAAAAAAGTTAAGAGTTAAAAGTTAAAAGTTAGAGCAAAACATCTTTTGCTGAAAGCTGACGGCTGACAACTGAAAGCTTCCCTCATTGCAACTTCAGATGCAGAATCTCTCGCCGTTTGACCACGTACAGCCCGTCGGCGGCGGCGAAGAGATGGCTGCCGCTGTGCACAAATGGCTCTGTATCCGGGAAGGCGCGTGTTTGTTGAATGCGGCCATTGTTGCAGTCCACGCGCACCACGCCTTCGTCAGTGGCGGCCAGCAAAAAATTGCCCACGGCGCACTTGCCGCGTAAGGTTGAGAACCAGGCCCCGCTGACGGCTTCTTCTTCCAAAGTTGCTTCCACCGTGCCGTCGGCGCGAATCACGGCCACCGTATGGATGGTTCGCCCGCGCTGCTGCCAGGCGGCCAAAAACCAACAGCGTTCCCGGCTAAACACGCAGGACGAATCCAGCAACTGCCCGCGCATGGGCGACAGCTTCACCCGGTCATTGATGCCGGCCTGCTCGGCGTGAAAGACAAACGCCACGCTTAAATCACCGGCCCGATAAAAACCAAAGCCAAAACGCGGCCCAACCCAAAATTGCGTCTGTCCGACCAGGACATCGCCGACATATTCCGGCCCAAACACCCCGTTGCGCAGCAATTGACCGTTGTGCGCCCGGTAATAATAGCGCTCGTTGGCGTCAAAAACGGGCAGCGTGCCGAAGCTGTCCACACTCAAGCGTTCCGGCCCGGAGCGTTCTGGGCCGAGTATCGCCAACTGGCCATGATAGCCGATCAGGGTCTCTTTTTGACAGAGTCGGAAGCGCATGCGCGGATCGAGTTCGCCGTGCAATGCGACCGCTTCATTTTCGCGTTTAAAAACGCCGTTTTCGTGATAAAGCCAGCGCAGCGTATCGCCTTGCCACGCCGCAAAAACAATCTGGCCGGACGTGTGAAAAATCCGGGTGGCGATGACCTGTCCGCGTATCATGGTCACCGATTTGACGGCCAGCGGCGAAGCCTGGGCGCAGGTTGGGCAGACGGATCGGGCATGCTCCGTGCCGCAGTTGGGACAGCTTGTCCAGCGCAGGTCTTCGATCAAACGGGCGGGAAATTCGCCGCGCCGGTCTTTCTCGAAAATCAGGTGAAACTGCTGCAGCAAATCATCCGGCAAAACCTGATAAGGAACTGCCGGTTTAGGATAGCGCACGTCAGGATGAAAAACCGTGATGCGCTGCATGGGTCGGGCCTCGTTGGTCAGTCGTTGAGCAGGGTCTTTGGGCCGATAAACGCCGCCGTACGGATCGACAAACAGCAGGCATTGCATCAACATGACGGCAAAGGCGTACCAATCGGAATCCGGCCCGTGCGGTCGGGCGAGCATCATTTGCCCGTTTTGCAACGCGCAGCACAACGGATCGACAAAGCGCGACGTGAAAACCTGGCAATAAAAGCGCCCGAATTGAAAGCTGTCGGCGTCGATCATAAAAACATTTTCGCCTTCCACCATCACGTTCAAATCGTTAAAATCGCCGATGATCACGCCCGCTTCGTGAATCCCGCGCACGGTTTGATGCAGATTCAGAAACAGCCGTAGCAGCGTCTCTATCGGCACACCCGCCTGCCGAAACATGCGATCCGCGTAACGATTCAGCACTTCGGCATTGTTCAACAGGCGCATGGCATAGCCGATGATCTGCCGCCCGTTGTAATCCATCGCCAGCGCCTGCGGCGTCAGGACATTGGCCGGCAGCCGCGTCGGGAATTGGGGCAATTTCTGCTGATGAGCGGCCAATCGCTCACGGGCCGCCTGTTGATCCGGCGTCAGACCGGCGTAGTCGGGGTGATCCGGCCCTTTGAAAATCTTCAGCGCCTGACCGTTGCCGATGTCGTAAATATCGGCCTCGCCGCCCTTGCCGATCGTCATTGACGGCTTGAGCTTGATTTTCTTCCCTTTGAGATAGGCGTCCATGTCAACCTCCTTCGTCCGGTGAAAGACCTAACAGGTTTCAAAAACCTGTCAGGTCTGGCTTACGTCGAATGACGATCAATGTTGTGTCATCCGGCAAAAGGCCCTCGGCTTTGATCAACCGACGTTCGACCCAATCCGGTTTGAGCGATTCCCGATTCAGCAGAAATAGGCGGCGGCGAATCGCATCCGAATTGGCAAAATAGGCATCATTTGACCAGAATTGTTCGATGGGGCCAGCCGCTTCCACCCGGCCTGGAATTTCTTTATCGGCCGCTGCCAACAAATCGCTCAGGCCATCGCTGCCGATGATCAAACTATGGGCGGTTTCGCTGGCTTCGAAATGGTGCACGCGGAAGCGCAGCAGTTCCGGGCGCTCGTCTTTCAGGCGCGATTCGACCAGATCATAGGTCATATAGGGCGGTTCATTGCCGGGGAACGGTCCGATTGGCAAGGCTTCGCCGTTGAAAATGAACAGCCCGTCACCGATAGAAAAAGTGGCCACAAAGGCCGGGGTGATGATAGCGCCAAGCGCCGTGAACAGAAAATAGTCGCTGATCACCTGGGCAAAGGAACCGCCCAATGACAAAGCCGTCCGCTTGATCGTCCGCAGGGTGGCTTGCCGCACGCTTTCCAGTCGATCACCAACATCGGTTTTGTCGCTAAGATCAGGGTCGGCGGCGAATATTTTGGCGATTTCGCATGTCAGCAGGCGCACGCCAAGTTTCGCGCCAATTTCACTATGCTGACCGCTGCCGCAGCCGTCGCAAACAACGGCCGCGGTCAACGCTTCGCTTTGAAACCAGCTAAAGGCGTCCTGATTGTTTTTGCCGATCCGGCGATGTTCTGCGCCGAGGATAGAGCCGGCGGCAATTTGGAAAGTGGGTTTCATGATAGGCGTCCTTTGATACGTATTTAATAAGTGTTTAAAATACACTAATTACAATTTAGTGTATCTTTTACACTTTGTCAAACAAAATCTTTGCTTTGTATTAAATTTTTTGCTCCTTTCCAGGTGACAAATTTAGCATTTGAAATACGCTGTCATTCGGAAGGAACCTTCCCGCAAGATAACGCACAGCTAAATTTCAAGAAGATTCTTACTGAATGACACCATGCCGGATTTGTCGCCTGGATAAGGAGTAGAAGAGGAAAGGCCAGGGAATTACTGAAGCCTTCGTAAGGTTGGATTTTCACAAACCTGTTCCGTGAGCCAATTTTTTAGCGCAGAGCACCATTTTTCCCGAGCAAATTACCCGGTGGAGATTCAATTTTATGTGACAAAAAATCGAACAAATATCTACCACTTATCCTTGTAATTCAGAATTTTTTATGTACATTTGGGGCGCTTCTTCTAATTCTCGCTTGTCTCGAGAGTAATGTCATACCAAGGAGGTTATTATGACTGCTATAAAGATTGAAAAAACAAATCAGTCGCGTTTAAATGAGATTGACTTTGACAATTTAAGTTTCGGCAACGTATTTTCTGATCACATGTTTAGCCTGGAATATTATGACGACGCCTGGCAGAATGCGCAAATTATGCCATATCAGCCCATTTCGCTGGAGCCGGGCGCAGCCGTTTTTCATTATGGGCAGGCTGTTTTTGAGGGGCAAAAAGCTTTTTTGACAAAAGACGGTCACATTAATATTTTCCGCCTGGATCAAAATGCGCGCAGGCTTGCGCATTCATGCGAACGGCTCTGCATTCCGCCGGTAGATGTAACGCTTTGCGAAGAGGCCATTAAGCAACTGGTTTTGCTCGATCGGGCTTGGATTCCAAAGAAAAAAGGGACTGCGCTGTACATTCGGCCCTTTATTTTTGCTACCGAAAGCTTTTTGGGTGTTCGCCCGGCCAATGTATATCGTTTTTTAGTCATTCTTAGCCCGGTTGGCGCCTATTATAAGGAAGGTTTTAACCCGGTTAAGCTTATGACTTCGGGTAAGTACGCCCGTGCCTTCAGAGGCGGCGTGGGCAATGTTAAAGCGGCGGCTAATTATGCGATCAGCCTTTACCCCGCCCAAGAGGCCAAGAAAAAAGGCTTTACCCAAGTCGTTTGGTTAGACGCCTTCCATAATCGTTATATTGAAGAGGCCGGCACGATGAACCTATTTTGCCATATTGGCAATGAATTGCTGACGCCGCCTTTGGATGATGGGTCTATTTTACCCGGCGTAACGCGGGATTGCGTGATTCGTTTGGCAAAAGAGATCGGTTTGACGGTTCGCGAGCGACGAATTAAAATTGACGAAGTTATTCAAGCCAGCGAAGAGGGCACGCTTAAGGAAATCTTTGGCTCCGGAACTGCGGCGGTTATTTCGCCGGTTGGCGAGCTGGAGCATGAAGGCCGGTTAATTGTTATTAATAAAGGTAAAACCGGCGAAGTTGCCCAATGGCTGTTTGACCAAATTACCGGTATTCAATATGGCGAAAAGCCGGACAACTACAATTGGTGTCAAACGTTATAAATCTGAAAACGCATCACTTGTCACAAAGAAAATCTTGCATCTTTGTGCTTTTGTGACGAATGAATATTCGAAAAAGGAGATTTTTTGGCAAAGCGCGCACTTATTACAGGCATTACCGGTCAGGACGGTTCTTATCTGGCTGAGTTTTTACTGGAAAAAGACTACGAAGTTTACGGTATGATTCGCCGGGCCAGCAACGAGAACTTGAACCGGATTGAGAAAATTCGTTCCAAAGTGACTTTGCTAAAAGGCGAGTTAACAGATTTAATGTCGCTTTTTTCGGTGATGAGCGATGTCAAACCACATGAAATCTATAATCTTGGCGCCATGTCTTTTGTGGGCGATTCGTTTACGCAGCCGGCTTATACGGTCCAGGTAACCGGCATGGGCGCAGTGAATGTGCTGGAAATATGCAAGCGCATTCTACCGGATGTGCGTTTCTACCAGGCGTCTTCCTCAGAAATTTTTGGTGAAGTCCGCGAAGTACCACAACGCGAAACCACGCCATTTCAGCCGTCAAGCCCATACGGCTATGCCAAATTACTGGCCCACTATCATACCCGTCAATGTCGGCTGGAGGGCCTGTTTGCCACGTGCGGCATTCTTTTTAATCATGAATCGCCACGGCGTGGGTATGAATTTGTCACGCGCAAAATTACCGACGCTGTGGCGCGTTATAAATTGGGCCTGGTAAAAGATGCTCAGGCGCCGGTCTTGACGCTGGGTAATTTGGAATCCAAGCGCGATTGGGGCTATGCCAAAGAATATGTGGAAGGAATGTGGCTGATGTTGCAGCAAAAACAGGCCGGTGAGTATGTCATTGCTACCGGCAAACAAACTTCCATTCGCGATTTTGTCCGATCTGCTTATGCCCAGGTTGGTATAACCGCCGAGTTTAAGGGTCAGGGTGTAGACGAAAAAGGCTACGATGCCAGTACCGGCGATTTACTCTGTCAAGTGAGTCCAAAATATTTCCGGCCGGTTGACGTAGTGAATTTATTGGGCGATGCTTCCAAAGCCAAGCGTGAGTTGAATTGGGAACCGCGTGTTTCCGTCCAGGAATTAGCCGGTTTGATGGTCGAAAACGATCTTAAACTGGTGCAGGAAGAAGTCAGCAAGGGCCGGATTCGTAAGATTTCTAATTAAACCCTGCGACTTTTGTGTTTGCAGTAGCCACGAATTATAAAATTACATCGCAACATTTGCGCTGTCCGCGAGAATGTTGTAGCTCAGATTAGCAATCTGAGCATACTTGGAGAAAGCACAGAATGCTATTCTGTGCTACAATTGCGACTTGTCGCGCTATGTAAAGGAGTAACTTTTCCATGTTAGACTTAAAGTTTGTCCGCGACCATTTAGACACCGTTCAGCAAGCACTGACCAATCGTAATCAGGCCATGAATTTAGATAAATTTCTGGAACTGGAAAAACGCCGGCGGGATGTTTTGGCTGAGGCAGAAAGCCTGAAGCATCAACGCAATGTTGTCTCGAAAGAGATCAGTGAGCTAAAAAAAGTCAAACAGGATGCGGAAGACAAAATTGTGGAAATGCGTGGTGTCGGCGACCGCATCAAGGAGTTGGACGACGAGCTTAAACAAATTGAAGACGCGCTGCACGAAACCCTGACCTATCTGCCCAATATCCCGCATGAATCTGTGCCGGTCGGTCCCGATGAGACGGCCAACGTCACTGTCCGGCAATGGGGCGAAAAGCCTGCATTTGGTTTTGCGCCGCAGGCCCATTGGGATTTGGGCGCGAAGCACGATATTTTTGACTTTGCGGCGGCAGCCAAAATCAGTGGCTCCGGCTTCATCGTTAGCAAAGGTTTGGGCGCTCGGCTGGAGCGGGCGCTGATCAACTATTTTATTGACACCCACACAACCCGACATGGCTACACTGAAGTGATGCCGCCGTTTTTGGTTACAGCCGAGACGACTTTTGGCACGGGTCAATTGCCAAAATTCGAGTCGGAGCTTTACAAAACCAAAGACGAAAATTTGTATTTGATCCCCACGGCGGAAGTGCCGGTGACAAACATTCTGCGGGACTTGATTTTAAATACAGAGGATTTGCCGATACAATACGTAGCCTATTCGCCCTGCTTTCGGCGAGAGGCCGGGGCGGCCGGTAAGGATACCCGCGGCATGATTCGCGTCCACCAATTCAACAAAGTGGAGATGGTGCGTTTTGTTCAACCGGATAAGTCGTGGCAGGCTTTGGAAGACTTAACCGCCAACGCCGAATATTTGTTACAGCAATTGGGTTTGCCATACCGTGTCCTTGCATTGTCCACCGGCGATCTGGGTTTTGGTTCCGCCAAAACTTACGATCTGGAAGTGTGGGCGGCCGGCGTAGGCAAATGGCTGGAAGTGTCGTCGTGCAGCAATTTTACGGATTTTCAAGCCCGGCGGGCGAATATTCGCTTCCGACCGGAGCCGGGGGCTAAACCGCAATATATTCATACCCTAAATGGATCGGGTCTGGCATTGCCTCGCGTCGTCATCGGCATTATTGAAAATTTCCAGACCGAAGATGGGCGCATTCGCATTCCCAAAGTTCTCGCGCCATATATGGGCGGGGTAGAAATGATTGGGTAGCAGCGTTTTATACTGATTAAGGGTTAGAAGTTGTATTTTAATCCACTGTCATGCCGGAATGTTTCTATCCGGCATCTTGCTGATATTCAAGAGGATTCCGGCTAAAAACGTGCCGGAATGACACCGCGTACAATTGCAAGTTTTAACCCTTAACGAGAATAACCTGAAAAATTCAAGACTCGGTTAGCCTGAATTATTCACAAGCGCACCACAAAGACTCGAAGGCACGAGGAAGAAACAAGTTACGAAAATTTACGTTGAAAAATAAGGGTTGCAATGCTGCTCCTTTCCAAGCGACAAACTTCAATTTGTGACCGCTGTCATTTGGTAAGAATCTTTTTCCAAATAATCCAGGCTAAATGCGAGTATGCTAATTCTGCGTGCTAAATCGCGACTTTTCGTTGAGGAGAAGCTTCATATCCGCAGGGGAAATTTCCCGGCCTGGTGCGGCTAAAATATTGTCAAAACTATATTTCTTTAGATAGCCCGGATATAAAGCATACGTGGTTTGATCGGAAATGAAGGCATAATTGACATAACTGGCGATTATTAATCCGGCCCGTGGTGTTGCCGCAAATAAATTCTGACCGGAACTATAGATTGATGCTGACGTGGTACAACCAAATACATTCTGCATCAGCGTTGGGACAATATCAATATGGCAAGTGCGGGCATTTATAACACCACCAGGTCGACCGGGCCAGTAAACTAACAGCGGCGTCTGGGTTTGGTACTTAGTAAAATTACTGCCGTGTCCCCAATAATTATCGTGATTTTCGTTGAACTCTTCGCCGTGATCACCGGTAATAATCAAGATGGTATTTTCTTGCAGTCCGGCTTCGGCCAGGGCGGCGATGAGCTCGGCAATCAGCGAGTCGAGATAGTTGACCGCGTTTTTGTAGCGATTGCGAAACGGCGTGCCATCCAATTCAGCCGTTAGCTCGGGGAAACTGATCTGCTGTGTCGGCGTGTAGATTTCCGGGCGATCCGGCGGATAAAAATATTTGTGATGGGTGGATTCGTAGAAAACCATGCCCATAAACGGTCGATTTGGGTCACGCTCGTTCTTTAAAAATTCAATAAAGCGCTTGTTCATCGTCGCATCCGCTTGCCAGGCCGGCTTAACCGAGATAATTTGCAAATCGGCCTGGGTGTTGCGAAAGACGGTTTCCTGCAGTTTGAAGCGATGCAGCTCGGTTGTCGACAAAAAGCGGAACTGGTAATTGTTTTTGGCGGCTGTTTCCAGCAAAACCGGTGCACCGACAGCGGCCGGATTGGCTCCAATCGTAAACCAATAGGTCGGAGCCAGCCCGTAAAAAATGGAAAAAATGCCGGTCGTGGTGACATTACCGCCGCTGAGATGGTTTTGAAAAACAGACGATTTTTGTGCCAACGCAGCCATATTCGGCGTGATAACGCTGTCGAGCATATCGAACCGCCAACTTTCCAGAATAATAAAAAGGATATTGGGTGAGTTTTGGGGCGTTTGGCATTGGCAATCGGTCAGCGGATAGGTTAGTGTGGTTTGGCTGTCGGTTTGCAGGAACGCTGCGGTTTGATGGGAAGTTTTGGCCAGTCCCAGTTTTTTGAGAAAGCCATGCGCCCGTACGGGGAAATAAAGCGGCAGATGCGGCGTAATACCGGTAATGCTGTAATCATCATTTTCAAAAGCCCAGGCATGGATGAACTGACCGAGGCAAAAACAAAGTGCGCCCATCCCGGTGAGTTGCAACGCCCGCCGCCAGGAAAACACGGTTGTCAAACGGCGTTCGATCCAGCGAATCAGGCTAATCTGAATGGCGCTAAACAGAACAGGCAGACCAAAAATGCCCAGGGTCATCCAAATCGTAATACCAAAATCATCATTGGCTGTAAAAAACAGTTCGATAAAAAACGGATTGATGTGAAAACGATAAATGTCATAAACAACCTGATCAATAATTAGCAATGAAAACGTCAGGGCAAAAGTAATAACGCATAATCCATAAACAAGGCGACGGCTAAAGCTAAACACCAGGCTGATCAAAAACCAGCCCAAACAGCAGGCGAAGGCATAACCCCACAAGCCGGTCGGGACATACAGCCATTGCCGCCATGAGGCAATCAAATCAAAATGGCCGGCGTAACGCAGGCTAACGATGAAAATGAGGGCGGAATTCAACAGCGTCAGCCAGAGTAATGTTAACAGGGTTTGGCGGAATCGGATGGGAAATTGCATTATTTAATCTCACGTACGAAATCATTTTTAGTAAATGTTGCAAGATAAGCAGAAAAACGATAATTTACAACATGCTTGCAAAACACTCCCCATCAAAATACGATTAATTCTGGTTAAAGTTAAAAGGATCCGGCTAAAAATTATGGCTGCTATAAACGGAAAAACTTATACGATTTTAAAGCGACTGCCCCACTTCTTCGACCCATACGAAGCCGGCCCGACGCTGGTTCAGTTGGTGGAAGTTTTTGGCCACTTGCTTGAGGACGCCGAAGAAGACGCCTACCGCGTTTTGCGCGCCCATCATGTGGAAACTGCCGACAACGAGGGTTCGCGCGGGTTTACTGCGCCGGTCGCTACTCACGGCGATTTGGACAAAGTTCTCTATTTATACCTGGCGGCTTTGGGCGGCACATCGCAATTGGTGCAGATGAACCCGCGCTTTACAGTGCGTTCATTTCAGGCCCGCCGGCTGGCGCAACTGCTGACGGAAGACCCGGAGCCGATTAACCATTATCTTCGGACCGGATTGCAACCGGAAAGCCTGAAGCTGCTTCAACGCTATCATGTCAAAAATGCGGCGGTGCTGCCGGTCGAGATTAAACCGAATTTTGTGCTGGCATTGGCCCTGCATAAAACACCGCTGGCGGTTTATGTCTACGACCTGTTGACCGGGCCGTCCGCGGCGCTCAAGAAAATGCTTTCGGCCTATGCCGGTATCGACTCACTTGACACAACTTTGCAGACTGCTGTGGCAGATGGGCTGAATACCTATTTGCTGCGAGACTTTGGATTTTACAAGAAAAATGCGGCGCTATTAGATATGCTGGCGCTGTCAGACACCACGCGACAACTTTTATTCAGCCTGAATCAGGAGCTTTTGCGTCAAAAAGCGGCAGGTTTGACCAATCCCGACGAAAAACAGCGGCTATTGGATGCGCTGGATAATGCCGAGCCCATGCCGTCACCTGTTGGCGATGACTTATTACGCCAAAATCGACTGCTATTAGAGGCAGGCTTTGCCCCCTATTTCCGTGCCAGCGATATCCCGTCTCTTAACACCGTGCGACAAACATTGGCCGATGAATTGAACCGGCTGCTGACCACGACCGATATGTTTGACCCGGCCCGATTTGTCGAATCCGTCAGCGAGCAATATCCTTACATGGCGAAGCGATTTAAAAACGACCCGCTTATTCTGAATCGCTGGTTGTTGGAAAGCGCCTATCCAAATGAAATCGAAAAAAGCTATGCGCCGTATCGCGAGCGGATGCGCAATCTAATCCGGGTTTTACGGCGTGGGGCGGCGACGCGGCAGGGAATTGTGGATATAGTTGCGGCCAATCTGGGCATTATCGGCGATGATCCGGCGGCGAAAGCGGCGCGGACACGCATTATCATTGATGAATTTGCGCCGGTCTACAAAGATTTTTTTCAGGGGCCGCTGCGCTTTGATGCCGAGTTTGAGGTCAACAATACCAATCCGGTGTCTGTCGAACCGGAAATCTGGTTGACCATGGCGGGGTTGCCGGCTAAAACAGGCATCAAAGGTCTGGCTAACCTGATTTTTGAGGACACCAACAGTGGCGGGCGCGTGCGTTTTTCGGATCGTATTTATCCCAAAGATCGCCTGTTTCTGAAAGGCGACACGGTTTTGCTGAACGGGATCAAGCCGGGTGTGCAGATGGATGGCAAGGTGCCGAGACTGTTGCCGGGGGCAGGTCACTGGCGCTTCACCGCCGATGTCGTTGCGGCTGACAACAAAATCTACCCCATTGGCCGCTTTGACCATCCACTGGCGTTGTTTGACCAAAGCGTCTGGACTCTGGAAAATCCGGTTATTCAAGTCCAGATTGTTTCTTACAAATATACGCCCGGTCGTTTTAAAGTCACGGTACCGTGGCATATACCGGGTTTTACCGACAAATTTGAGGAAACCGAAGACCATCCACGCCAACAAATTGCCGCGCTGGTCAATAAAGTGAAAGCTGCGGGCATTCTGGCGCAAATTGCCTACGTTCAGGATTTTCGGGAAGATCATGCGTTGGGCGACCGACTCCACTTTGCTGTGCGGGACGGCATCTTTACCCAGCGACACCTTTTAGCCGACAAATTCTCCTTTGAGAGCCGTCAGACCGATCGCGAAGATCACAATAGCAGCGACCGATTTATTCTGTCCGGTTGTCTGGATTATACCAGTTTTGACAGTCAGAATACTTTTGCCTGAGATTCAAATGGCGCACGGAAGCCTTGCGATTTTCCGTATCGCCCACGTTCTATTTCGTAGCCTCGCAGTTAATCCAACCGGAATCGCCGTCTGCATAGTGTTCTTTTTTCCAAATCGGCACGCGGCTTTTAATTTCGTCAATGATGTACGCGCAGGCGGAAAAAGCCGCCTGGCGATGCCGGGCCGTCACGCCTACCCAAACTGCCATATCACCGATTTCCAGGCAACCGACGCGATGTACAGCCCATGCGGCAACGATGTCAAATTTTTGGGCTGCCTCGGTCAGAATAATTGCGGCCTCTTTAGCAGCCAAAGGCTCGTAAGCCTCGTACTCCAATCGCAATACCGCCCGACCTTCGTTATGATTGCGTACCCAGCCTTCAAAAGCCACAAAAGCGCCGCTAACAACATCGGCCATATCCGTTTTTAGCTGCGCCGCATCAATCTTGGTACTGCTAATGGCAAACATCTTAACCTCCTGCTACCGGCGGAATAAATACAATCAAATCGCCTTCGACTATCGGCTGCGTCCAATCTGTAAAAGCATCGTTAACGGCAACTTTTAAACTGTTTGGGGTGAATTTAAGCTGGTGTCGCTGTTGCAATTCGGTGTATAAATCGGCTACGGTTACGGCAGAGGTCGCCACGTCTTCCCGGTCACAGCCGCATTGCTCGCGCAGAATGGCGAAATATTGTACGGTTATCTGTTTGGTCATATCACATCTGCTTTCTCGTCAAATTTAAAATCGCTCTTGCCGCCGCTCTTTTCCAGCAGTCGAATCTCCTTAATCACAATATCATGCGAAAGCGCTTTGCACATATCGTAAACGGTGAGGGCCGCTGCGGTTGCGCCGGTCAAGGCTTCCATTTCCACGCCTGTTTTGTGCTGCACGGCCGTCCGGCATTCGATCACCACTTCGCGCTGCGCATTCAGCTCGATGGTTATTTTACAATCTTCCAGGCCGATGGGATGACAGAAAGGGATGAGTTCACCGGTTTTTTTAGCAGCCATGACACCGGCAATAATCGCTGTTTGGAAGACCGCGCCCTTTTTTGAATTGATCTCCCGCCCGTCAAAAAGGGCCAATATCGCTTCGGGCAGAATCACGATAGCCCGGGCTTTGGCGATACGCTTCGTAACGGGCTTGTCGCTTACGTCAACCATCGTCGGCTGATTTTTGGCATCAAGATGAGTTAGCATATTAGGCTGTAGGCCTTTAGGTTGTTAGTGCCGGGGACATATCGTTAATTGACCGCGCATTACGGCGTATTAATTTCACCGAACAACCCACGTCCGGAATCGTCTCAGGAACAAATTCCGACGTTGGTCGTACAACAGGTTCTCTTAAAAAGTGCTTGACGCACGGTTTACATTGAATATCTTAGCAAGCGTTTTTGGCCGGAAATTTTACGGATAGTGTACTAGTCAACAACCTTTAGAACACTTTTTGGTTAAGCCTGTAGCGCGAGACTCCTGTCTCGCAAGCCCGCGACTCAGGAGAGTCGCGCTACAAAGTGTATCAAAGGTTGTTGACTAGTACAAAATTTTACGGATAGCCACAAAAGCGCGAAAACACCAAGCTTCACAAAGGCATTATGCTGCATATCTTACATAGATTTTGGGACTTAATCAAGAGGAAAATTCTAATGACGTTATTTGGCAAGAAAACGGATGAAAAACCATCCCCTTTTACGACGAAACCCAATACACCGCAAAAGGGCACGACGCTTTTAGGTAAAAATCTTATGATTACCGGGACGATTACGGGGGAAGATGATATTCAGTTTTTCGGCGCACTGGAAGGCACCCTCGATGTCAAAAGTAATTTACAAGTCGGGCAATCGGCGCGTGTTAAAGGCGAGCTGATTGCGGAAACGATTCATAACAGCGGCACGATTGACGGGACAGTTACGGCTCGCGCTAAAATCCACATGGATCCGACATCGCGTATTGAGGGCATTATTCATACGCCGCGATTTTCGGTAGCGGAAGGCGCTTATTTTAACGGTGAAATTAAGATGATGAATAATGGTCGGCCGATTCAGCCGACACAGCCACCTCCGCCGGTCGAAAGCGCAACAACCGGCAAGAAAAAGTAATTTTCAATTTGTGATAAAATAAGGAGTATTAACGAATGTCCAATGGCACAACCAGCGATTCCACATCGCTTCTAAGCCGAAATGTAAAAATTCAGGGCGATCTTCGCGGTCATGAAAATGTCAAGGTGGAGGGCTACATTAAGGGCACAATCAGTTTAGACGGCAATTTGTTTGTTGGCGGCAACGGCGTGGTGGAGGCCGATGTCCAGGCCAACAATGTCGTCATTGAAGGCCGCATAACCGGCAATGTATCTGCCCGCAACAAGCTGGAAATTCATCCCAGCGGCAAGCTGATTGGCGATTTTGAAGCGCGTAGCATTGACATCAAAGAAGGCGCCATTTTTGAAGGCCGGTCACGGATGATTTCCTCGGCGAATACAGCGGCCACGCTGACGCCGCCGCCGGCAACTTCGCCCCCGGCTGAGCCAAAAAAGAAGTAGCAACTCGATAGTCATGCGTTATGTTTTTTGATGATCGACAAGGGGTATTCTCTTGTCGATTTTTTTTATCTTGTGAACATTGATCATTTTTTCCGCAAGTTTAACCAGACCCAACTCAAAAATGTAGCGGGGATCACCGAACGGGCCAGACGCTGTTTGCTGGCCTATGGGGGATGGTGATGGTCAGGCGGCCCTGAACCTGAACCTGGGCGGCGGCATTTTTATTGGCGCCCCGTTTAATGTATTTACGTCTCACAGGCCGCCCAGATTGGGATAATTCGTTTGTGGTTCAGGACTTGGAAGGTTAAATCGTTAAAACGGTTAAAAAGCGATTTTAGAATGCGTCACGGCACCGGAATAGACATCTTTCCAAAATAAACCCGGTTGCGATGCGGCTTTTAGCCCCATCGGGG
>CAYOLL010000137.1:0-16614 GCA_964404765.1 uncultured Gemmatimonadota bacterium
TCGTAATGCTATGTAAATATTATCTTTATACGATAATGGTTGACGTCAACTTAAGCTAATATCCCACAGCGTCATCTTCCACATAATACATCATCATTTCACCCTTCCCTTTGACCTCGATTAACGGACGCTTGCTGCAGGCAAAGTGTTTGCGAACTAGCTTGTAGGTGGATTCCGAGATATTGACCCGCATGGGGTCGGCATGGGTTTGCAAGCGACTGGCCGTATTGATGGTATCACCAAAAACATTGTAAGAGTACCTCCGTGTGCCCACCACACCCCCCACAACCGGGCCGGAATGCACACCAATACGAACGCGCCATTGGGCTTTCCCGCCGGACTCCTTTCCAACATCGGCGTTGCGTTGATGGATAAACCGAATTATTCCCAGTGACGCATGGATCATTTGCACGGCATGATCCGGGTTTGGATCGGGCATTCCGCACACGGCCAAGTAGGCGTCACCAACAGTCTCGATGCGTTCGCAGCCGTACCGAACCATGACTTCGTCAAACCCCGTATATAAATCGTTGAGCTCGCCGATCAGCGTTTCCGGACTAAGCTGCTGGGAAATGATGGTGAAGCCGACCAAATCGGAAAAGCAAACCGATACGTTTTCGAACCGTTCCGGGGTGGCTTTGCCAAACTGTTTAAGGTCCTCCACAATTTTAGCGGGCAGGATATTGAGCAGCAGTTTTTCCGATTTTTCCTGTTCCAGTTTCAGGGCCGAGTTGAGATAGAGCAGCTCTTGGTTCTGCGCGGCCAGCTTTTTTTGCTGCTGACGCAGGGTCAACTGGATCATGACGCGAGCTTTGATTTCCGCTTGATGAATGGGTTTGGTTACATAATCCACTCCCCCGGCCTCAAAGCCTTTGATTTTACTTTCCGTATCAGACAGCGCGGTCATAAAGATAACTGGAATTTCATTAACTTCGGGATCGGCTTTCAATTGGCGGCAGAAATCAAAGCCATCCATGCCGGGCATCATCACATCCAGCAGAATAATGTCCGGTTGCTGGCGTTTAAGCAGCTTGAGCGCCCTTTCCGCGCTTTGGGCAGTCATTATCTCAAAGCCGTATATGGCCAAATAATCATGCAGCACTTTGAGATTGGTGCTGTTGTCGTCAACGATCAAGATGCATTCTTTATTTGTCTGATGGTTTGTCTGCGTCATCTACTCCCCCAAACGCTTTTCAAGAAGCTCACATAGGGCTTCGATTTCAAAATCTTCGGCCATCCGGCGCGTCTTTTGAATAAAGGTCGCATATTGCGGATATTCGTTTTCTGTTTTTGTAAACCAACTTTCCATTTTGTCCAAATCTCCCATAAAAGCGACATCGTACAGCCCGCGCAGCAAAATATCATCCGGCCAGACCAAAGGTTCTCCCGCAGATTCTGCGCCGGGCGTTTTTTCCAGAGGTTGCCGCCATTCCAATTTCAATTGGATTTGCAGGCAATCTAAAAGAATTTCCCGGCGAAATGGTTTGGCAATAAAGTCATCCCCGCCGGCGTCCAGGGTTTTTTGCTTAACGGCATCAAAAGCGCTGGCGGAAATACAGATCACTTTGGGTTGGACCAGATCGGGACGGCTGCGCAAATGCCGGAGGAATTCGAAACCATCCATCCTGGGCATGATTAAATCCAGCAAAATCAAATCCGGCTTGAATTCATCCACCAATTGCCGGGCTTGCAGGCCATCTTCAGCTTCGGCCAGCACAAAATCCAGCGGGGCCAACATTTCATGCAGAATATGTCGGTTATCCGGCTTGTCGTCCACCAGCAAAATGCGCCGTCGAACACCCAGATAACCTTTTATTGGCTGCGTCGGCGCGGGGGATTTGGACGAAATTTTAGTATGATGCACAATCGGCAGCAGCAGTTCAAATCGGAATACGCTGCCTATGCCTGGTGTACTTTCGACGACGAGATCACCGCCCATCATCAGGCTCAAACGACGGGCAATGGACAAGCCCAGACCGGTACCGTCGGCAATACGGGCTTTATCGCGGATTTGATAAAAAGGGTTAAAGATTTTTTCCAAATGTTCGGCCGAAATGCCCGGGCCGGTATCCGCAATTTCGAACCGAAATTTGCTATCCTGATGCGTTACAAGAAAATTAACGCTGCCCGATATCGTATATTTGACCGCATTACCCAAAAGATTGAGCAAAATCTGACGCAGCCGCTTTTCATCGCACATGACCGTAGATGGTAAATTGGGGCTAAAACGATGGCTAAAAATCAAGCCTTTTTGGGTGGCGCGAATTTGCACCATTTCCACCACATCGCGCAACATATCCGGCAAATCAATCATGGAAACAGATAGCTCCAGCTTACCGGCCTCCACCTTGGAAAGGTCCAGAATATCGTTGATTAAGGTTAGCAGATGCTCGCCGCTGCGTTGGATGGTGCGGATGGCGTCTAACTGGCGCGTGTTGAGCTTTTCGTCCTGCTGCAGGATTTGGGTATAGCCCAAAATGCCGTTAAGCGGCGTGCGTAATTCGTGGCTCATATTGGCTAAAAAATCACTTTTTGCGCGATTGGCTGCTTCGGCGGCATCACGCGCCTGCTGCAGCTCTTCCGCTCGCTTTTCGCGCTCCGACAGTTCTTTTTGTAAGCGTTCGTACAATTGGGCATTATCCAAAACCAATGCGGCCAATTGAGAAAAATTTTTGGCTTCATAAAGCTGCTCAGGCTGGAAAGACGGCTGCTCTAAGGTCCGCCACAGGGTCAGCACACCTTTACAGGTTTGCTCGATCATGATTGGCAGAGACAACACGCTTCTTATGCCAAGCGCCGCATAGCGGGGAATGGCGTTTTCCCAGGTTTGATAATTATCAATCAAAATCGGCTCTCGTGTTAAAAAGGCGTGACCGGAAAGACCTTCTCCCGGGCGAATACGTCCCCCTTTCACCCCGGCGGATTTGGCGGTGGTGACATTAATATTCAACCAGTCTCCACCGTTGCTGTCTGGCAGGACGAATAAACCGTAATCGGTCTGTAACAGGGTCGCCGCATTATCCAAAATGGTTTGCAGCACATCGTTTAAGTCACGCCGATTCAGCAAGTCAAGAGCGATTTGGTGCAGCGCCGCCAAATATTCGGTTTGGTGCTCTAACGCTTGGGCGATCTTTTTGCGCTCGGTGATGTCTTCGGAAATCCCAAGTAAATACAGGGGTTGGCCCAATTCGTCCAAAATAGGAATTTTTTTGGTTTGCAAAAAACGCTGCCCGTGATATTTGGTCTGAATCGGTTCTTCGGCAATATGCGCTGTCTGGCCGCCCTGCAAGACTTTGCGATCATTCGTCGTAAAAAAATCGGCCTGATCGGGCGGGAAGAAATCATGGTCGTTTTTGCCGATCATTTCCGTCCGGGATAAACCCAGCAATTCTTCGCCGGCCTTGTTAAAACGGATAAAGCACAGTTGCTGCGCGTCTTTGACAAAAATCATATCCGGTATATTTTCGATAATGGAATCGAGAAAAGCCTCGCTGCGACCAAGCGCGAGTTCCGACCGTTTCCGCTCCGTGATATCCAGCGATGAAAAGCACACACCGTCTACTTCACCGGAGCTTTTATAAACCGGCACATAGTTGAGTTCAAACCATAGCGTCCCCCGGTCTTGCGTTATAGCCTGGCGTTCACGAATAGAAACTTCACCGGTCATGGCCCTGGCAAAATGGTGCAGAAAAATTTCGTCGTCATCCGGGCGCAAATATTTACGAAAGGGGCGGCCTTCGGTTAGCGGCATGCCGAATATTGCCAGGGATTCCAGATCCGCCAGACGGTTAAAGGCACGAATCCGCGCATGCCTGTCCAGCAGCACGAAAGCTTGCAGACTGTTGTTGAGAATGGCTTGCATATTAGCCTGCGAATGGGCCAGCGCTTCTTCTGCGGCCTTGCGCTCGCTGATATCTTCGCAAGTGGTGGTCGTCCCGACAAATTCGCCATCCGTGTTGTAGATTGGCGTGGACATGAGCTGCACCGGAAAAGCGCCGCCGTCTTTGCGGGTGTTAATGGTTTCACGTCTGAATTGCTGCGACTTGCGGATCGTGTCGGAATCGGGCCGGAATTCGTATCCCAATGGCGAAAACACGCGCACATTTTGACCCATCAACTCCTCGACGGTATAACCGTGCATGGCCGCGTCAGCCGGATTGCAATAGGTAATTTTACCATCAGGAGCGCTGATTGTCAGGCCCAGATTCAACGCCTCGATAGCTTGTTGCAGCAAGTATCGCGACTCCTCAGCTTTTTTGCGGTCGGTAATGTCCTGGGTTGCGCCGTGAAGTTGCCCGGACGTTCGAAAACGACTCCAGACCTGAAAGTTGCGCAGGGTCCCATCCGCTACGTAGGCGCGGTATTCAAATGTATCAAAATAGTCGGGATTGTCACGGTTTTGTTGGGCATTTTTTAACCGTTCGCGCAGCGGGGCAATGTCCGCCGGGAAAAAATATTTCTCGGCGAAGTCAAACAACGGAAACTCTTCTTCCTGTGCCGGTAGTCCTAACATTTTCTGGTGCTCAGCGCTAAGGCGAATCTGCTGCGTCTCCATATCAAACTGCCAACTGCCGATTTTGGCATAAGTCTGGGTCAGCGACAACTCTTCCCTGCTCTCGCGCTGCGCCTCTTCCACCACTTTTAAGCGGGTAATATCGCGGGCGCTGATGACCACCCCGGCAATTTGCTGATTGGTGTCATAATAGGGTGAATAGTTGACATTCATGTAGGTGGGCGGCCGGTTGACAAAGTTGAACCAGGCCTCGTAGCTCTGCGCTTCGCCCTGCAAGCAACGCTCCAGACACGGCTTCATGTACCGGGTAAACATTTCGTCACCCCACACATCGTGCATCAATTGACCGTTGATTTCCTCAACCGGCTTGAGCATCGACTTGACATAAGCGTCATTGATAATTTCATACTTGCCTTCCGGCGTAACCAGCGACAAAAAGTCGGGGATAGCGGCCACCATTCGTTCATATTTACGCAGTCGGTCTTCGGATTTTTTGCGCGCGGTAATATCGACAATAACACCGACCAATCCGGCAATTTTCCGGTGATTATCGTAATAAACGGCTTTATGAAAAATAACTTCGTGTGTCTGTCCATCGGCGAATGTCGCCGGCGCTTCATAGACCTGAATGCCCGGTTGATTGAACAGAGCCTCATCCATTTCGAAATATTTGTCGGCCAAAGGCTTTGGCGCCAGATCATATACATTTTTGCCCACAATATCGGCCCGGGCGCGGCCCAGCATGACCTCAAAAGCATGGTTACAGCCCTGATAGCGTCCCTGCCGGTCTTTGAAAAAGATGGGCGTCGGGAAAGTATCCAGCAAGGTTTCCAAAAAGCCGATGTTTTCCTGCAAACGGGCTTCCAGTTTTTTCCGCTCCGTAATATCGGTTGAAATAATGCCCAAACCATCCCCAACCTTAAAAGCTTTAATATGGAAATGGACCTCCGTACAAAGCGAATCAAATGAAACGGCTTCCGTAATAAAAGGTTCTCCGGTGCGAATAACCTCCTGATAATGTGCCAGACGACCGGACTTTTCCGGCTGCGGATCCAACTCCTGCATCGTCCGGCCAATTACCTGTTCGCGGGTGAGTCGCTCGAGTTTTAAAGCCTCGTCGTTGATGTCAATCACGCGGAGATCGGCATCAAAAAGCGTAAACCCGTCAGTGGCCGAATCCATAAAAGACCTGAGTTTTTCTTCACTGCGGCGCAGCTCCGCATTTGCTTGTTTTTGTATGGTGATATCCCGTACCGTGGCTTGCAGGATTGTTCGGCCTTTCCACTCGAACGGCGTTAAAAGCACCGTCGCCGGAAATTCTTCACCATTTATGCGCTTATGCGTCCATTCAAAAAAATTAAACCGGGCCTGAATGGCCTGATCAATCATCGCCCTGGCCTTTTCGCCGGACGCCCTGCCGTCGGGTTGATAATCCGGCGACAGATTCCACGGGCCGGCGCTGGTGAATGCAGCCTCGTCTTTGACCTGAAACATGGCGATAGTGGCCGGGTTGCCGGACGTAAAACGCCAGTCCGGCGGTTCCAGGGTCATGATGGCGTCACGCGAGGATTCATAGAGGATTCTAAATTTCTCTTCACTTTCGCGGAGCGCTTCTTCGGCCTGTTTGCGTTCGGTAATATCTTCAATTTGCGAGATAAAATATAAAGGCGCGCCAACGCGGTCTTTGACCAGCGCCACAGTCAAAAGAACCTGGACAATTCGACCTTCTTTATGGATGTATCTTTTTTCCAGCGAGTAGGTTTCAATTTCCCCGCTCAACATTTGCCGCACATAGCGCAAATCAATCGCCAGATCATCCGGATGGGTAATTTCCTGAAATGTCCGGGTCATCAGTTCATCTTGAGAATAGCCGACAATCGAAGAAACGCGGGAGTTAACTTGCAGCCACGTACCGTCCGGCGAAACCAGAGCCATACCAATCGGCGAGCTCTGGAATGCGCCCTTGAAACGCTGCTCGCTCTCGCGCAGCGCCTCTTCCGCCAGCTTGCGATCCGTCACATCACGAAAAATGCCGAGCGTCCCACTATACCGGCCATGTTCATCCATTTTAGGCGTAGCCGTTACCAACAAATAAAGGGTTTTTCCATCAGGCCGGATGATAAGTAAATCATACGAGCCGGTCTCGCCCTTTTGCCGCAACGCTGTCTGCTGTTGCACCCGAATAAATTCTTCGGGCGGTATAAACTCCCGCAGATTGCGGCCCACTAATTGGCCGGACGACACGCCAAAAAAGCGTTCCGCCGCCGGATTGGCAAAAGTGAACTGCTCATTGATATCCACCTCGCTAATGCCCTCGGCCTGATTTTCCACCATCAGACGATAGCGGGCTTCGCTCTCTTGCAACGCCCTTTCCGTCTGCTTTTTCTCCGTGACATCTTCTTTTACCGCGACATAGTTTATGATATGGCCGTCAGCGTTAAAAATGGGTGAGATGCGCGTCTCTTCCCAAAAAAAATCGCCGTTTTTTTTCTTGTTCAAAAGCTCGCCCTGCCATACCAGGCCGGTGGTAATCGTCTGCCAAAGTTTGGCGAATGTTTCCGCTGGGGCTTGACCCGATTTGAGTACACGCGCATTTTGACCCAGTATTTCGGCCTGAGTATAGCCGGTAATTTGAATAAATTTGGGATTGACATACTCAATACATCCATTCGGATCGGTCATGACCACGGAAACAGGGCTTTGCTCCACCGCCTGAGATAGTTGGCGCAGTCTCAGTTCGATGCGGCGGCGCTCTTCAATTTCGGCAGTAAGGTCGGCGTTGTGTTGTCGCAGTTCCTGCTGCAATTGTGACAATTGGAGGTGATTTTTGACCCGCATGACGACTTCGTTGGCATTAAAAGGACGGGCAATATAGTCTACGGCGCCGACTTCAAAGCCTTGGGCAATTTGATCGGCATCATTCAACGCACTGATGAAAATGACCGGAATATGGGCCAGCTTCGGATCGGCCTTGAGCTCAACACAGACCTCAAAACCATTCATTTGCGGCATCATGATGTCCAAAAGAATTACATCCGGCGGATCGGTCTGCGCTGCTTCCAGCGCCTGGATACCATTGTTAGCGGCCTGTATGGTATATCCGGTCGCACGCAGCATTTTAGTCAGCAGCAGGATATTTGCGGGGATGTCGTCCACCACCAGAACATGACCGCTTCGACGCTGTTGCACTGTTTCTTGCATATATGTGTCCTTCCATACACTCTGAATAATGACTTTTAAAGCGCGCTCTGCTCAAAGCACTTAACCATGATATTCTCGTTAAGGGTTAGAAGTTGCAATTGTACAAAGTGTCATTCCGGCAGGTTTTTAGCCGGAATCTTCTTACAGGTAAGCAAGATGCCGGATAGAAGCATTCCGGCATGACATCGAATTGAAATGCAATTTCTAACCCTTAATCAGTATAGTAATGCTTGAGGCCTAAATTCGTGTGAACTTTTTGAGTCGGAAAGAGATGCCGTCTTTCTAAAAGATGGCATCTCTAAGTTCACACGAGCTTCAGCCGCGTAGCAGCAGAGTAACAAGATTAAAAAGAGTATGCCACGCATAGCGTAAAGCAAAGCATCGCGCCTGTCAACAAAAAACAGACCGAGAATTCCGGCTTTGCGCGCTATCCTGTTTGAATCAATGGTTCAGTTTTAATAGCAAAAAGCATTGTCAATGCATGAAAGGTCGGTTTCCGGTGCCAAAATTTACTTGACATTTTGGGCATAAGCCTTATTTTCAAAGACACATTTTTTTGTAATGCCGAAGTGGTGGAATTGGTAGACGCGCTAGATTCAGGGTCTAGTGGGCTTTCTGCTCGTGGGGGTTCGAGTCCCCCCTTCGGCACCAAGTATACATTCGATGCGAAATCCCCGGTTTACGTCAAAACTGGGGATTTTTTTTGGCTTGCCCTCTGATTTTTGATCTTCACATGCCATTTGGCCGGATTGCGACTTAAACTTAAAGGGAACATTCCGCGCTTGATTATCGTAAAACAGCACGGGAATTACCGCTTGGAGATACTTACATCACCCCCTCAAGACAGGAGCTTTTTTATGCCAACTTATGAATATGGATGCGATGCCTGCGGTCATCAATTTGAGTTGTTTCAACCTATAACCGCAGCAGCAATTTCGACATGCGCCAAATGCGGTCAATCTACCGCCCAGCGTATTATCAGCGGCGGCGTCGGTTTATTGTTTAAAGGGTCCGGTTTTTATATCACCGACTACCGCAGCAATGATTACAAGCAAAAAGCTAAGAGCGAAAACGCCGCAAATAGCACGGATACCGCCGCCGCGGGTCCAAAAGCCGATATAGCGACTCCAAAAGCCGACGCAACGGCTCCAAAAACCGTGAGTCCGGCCAAAGACCAACCCGCTTGATTGCGGACAATTTTAGTATCAGCCGTCATTGTGAACCGGTAGCTTCCGATTCGAGATCCAACCGGGAGTAAAAGTTTGCAATGACTTTTTTATTGGACAATTCTCAATTCACAATTTTTAAACTTAAACTTTAGTGGAGGGTTAAGGCTACATGAAATATTCACGTTTATTTAAATCGGTTCTGACCGGCATTGCTTTTTTAATCGCGTGTGACTCGGGCAACGCCCAGCAAACAGGCCCCGCGCCGAAGCCGGATGATGACAAGGTTGTTGCTAAAGTGGGCGAGCGGAAGTTTACCCTGAAAGAGTTTAACGAAGAGTTTGCCAAAGTTCCACCTCAGGCCCAGGCCCAGTTTGAAGGCGCCGCGGGTCGCAAAGATTTTTTAGATCGCTTAGTGCTGAACGAACTGGTCTACTTAGATGCTTTAGCCGGCAAAATGGACAGCCAGGATGAGGTTTTAAAGCAGCTTGAAGATTTAAAGCGCCGTGTTTTACTGCGCTATTATTATGAAAAAGAGATTCAGGGCAAAGCGGTTCTGACCCCGCAAGAATTAGAAGCTTATTATAAGAACCATCCGGACGAATTTGTCGAACAAAAGAAGATCAAAGCGCGGCATATTTTGACGGATACGGAAGATAAGGCCAAAGCGATCAAAAAACGGCTTGATAGCGGCGAAAAGTTTGAAGACATTGCCGGTAAAGAGTCACTGGATGAATCTACATCCAAGCGCGGCGGGGTAATGGGTTATTTGTCCGAGGAAAATGACTACATTCCGTATGTGGGTAAGTCTGATGAATTTAAGAAATTTGTATTTGGCGCGGCGCTCAATACGTTAAGCGCCCCAATCAAGACCGAAAAAGGCTTCCATCTGGCGGAAGTCGTCGAAATTAAAGAGCGCCGGCAAAAGCCTTTTGATGAAGTTAAAGAACAAATTGAGGCGAATTTGAAGCCGGATAAGCTCAAGCAACTGACCGACGCTTTAATGACACAGCTTCGCGAAAAATACCATTACGAGTTTTACGAAGACAGCTTTGCCGAAAAGAAAAACCCGAAGGATTTGTTTGACAAAGCCCAAAATACCAAGGATCCGCACGAGGCCTTGCGCTTGTATCAAGAGATCGGCAAGGACTTTGCCAACACGGAGCATGCGCCTAAAGCGCAGTTTATGGTCGGCTTTGTCTACTCCGAACAATTGGGCGATAAGGCTAAAGCCAAAGAGGCCTTCCAGACTGTGATCACAAAGTTCCCCGAAAGCGAATTGGCCGACGATGCCCGCTGGATGCTGGAAAATATGAACAAGAAGCCGGACGAGCTGGGCAACGGCGATAAGCCGGCGGATAAAAAAGACGAGACTGCCAAGCCTGAGAAGAAGTAAGCTCAATAGATGGACGCCACCTTTGAGGAGGTGTCCATCTGAAGTACCGCGCCGAATGGAGGCCGTTATGAAATCTCGACATTTTCTGCTATCCGTAATAATGGCCATTGGTTTAGCGTCTTGCGGCGACACGAGCACTGAGCCGGATGTCAATACAATAAACGACGGCCAGGTGGAAATCACCATTACCGACGGCACGGCCACGCACCTGCCGCTGATCCGCGTGCGCAATCTGACGCAAAGGATCGTATTTGTGCACCAGATTCCCATTAATTTTTGCGGGTTCGCCCCTTATCGGCTGGAAAAGCGGTATGCCTCTCGCGACAAGTGGCATCCTCTGATGTACGAGGAAGCCGGCTGGAAAGAAGGGCGCGCCTCCGCGGTCTGCGATATGTATGTCAATCCGTGGGAAATTTTTCCGGGACAACAGTCGGCACAAAGCATTTTGCCCGGCTTGTCGGTTGGTGAATATCGCGTCTCACTGACCTATTCTGTCGGCAATGAGGGGTCTGATCGCAAGACCGATGCGGTCACATTCACGGTAGCGGAAAGCCCGCGGATTCCTTCCGGTGCCGTGCCGGTTTACGCTACCTCGTTCGAGACGGAGGACGACCTTGCGGATTGGAAGGGTTATGGCTGGAGAGAGTTGCGCAATGATGCGCCATCCGACGGCGGTAAGCAATCGTTGTTTGTGTCCGGCGGAGATGTTTGGCCTCATGCGTCCATTACTTTGCCGGCTTTTACAAAAGATTGCAAAATCATACTGCGTTGTCACGGCAAGGATTTAGAGCACGGCGGATACATCAGTCTTGATTGGCGCAAAAGCTCGGATTTGTCCGGTAAAGTGTTTGTAGAAGTAAACCAACCTAACTGGAAAGTTTACCAAACATCATCCCTTTTTTGTCCGGCCGGTACACCCATCCGCCTTTCGTTAAGCGCAGGTAGTTGGGCTTACAGCGGGATGCTGGTTGATCTGATTGAAGTGATTAAAGTGGATTAGCGACCACGGTCATTCCACTAATTGACCTTGTATTTTGCAATTGACATGCTATTTTCGACCATGTAATTTAAAGGTTACGCATCACTCGATGACCCGCAATCCTGCGAAAGGATTATCCATGCCAACCGCAACCACATTTAACATCGCGCTGCCGGCGGACCTGCTTGTCTTTGTGGAAGCGCAAGCTCAAGCAGGCGGTTACAACGCTATTAGCGATTACGTCCGCGAGTTAATCTGCGAGGCCCAAAAGCAAGCAGAGCAATTAGAATTTGAAAAGTTGCTGCTCGAAGGCCTAGATTCGCCACGAATGGATGAAAAAGAAGTTTTCAACTATCTGCGGCAACAGATGGAAGAACGCCGCCAAAAACGGGCTCATCAACAAACCCGGCAGTTAACAAATGAAATACCCCGTTGAATATGGCGAAAAAGCTGTCAAAGATCTGAACGAAATCGCGGCTTATTTGGAACAAGCGAACTTGGGCAGTGACACGCTTGAAGAGCGCTTCTTGATCGAATTGGCAAAAACATTGGATGTTGTTGCCAATATGCCAAATAAAGGCAGTCCTATGAAAGCATATAACAAGCGGCTGAAAGGTCTGCGTCGTTGGCCAATTACGGGCGGTTTTGAAAATTATCTACTTTTTTATCTTGCACATGAAGATCGGGTCGAAATTGTTCGGGTTTTTCACTCATCCCAGAATTATCTGAAAACGCTGAAGAAAGAGAAGCTGTAATATCCTGTTTGTGAATTAACCTTCCAAATCCTGTTCAACGGGAGAGCGCTAAACTCTCCCTTTTTTATTTCCCGCCACCTTACGCGTAATCTGCTGTAAAAAATCCTGCCAGACCGCCTGACCGCCGACCACCGCCGCGCCAATCAAAACGACCCACACCCGGTCCGAGGCCGTCGCGGATAGCAGCGGCTGCCATTTAACCGCGTCCTTTTCCGTCAGCAGAACGGGCAATTCCGGCGCAAAGCCGCGGATATCCAAAACGTCTTCCAGTCGATAAGCATAATGATCCGGATAAGCAAAATGCCGGTTGATCCCAAAGCCCATTTTCTGCAAAGTAGCTTCAAAACCGGCTGGACGAGCAATACCGGACACAGCAATCACCTGCTTGATCGCAAAGGCGTCCGGTTGAATGACCTCATTGCTGTGCAAACGTCGCAGGCCTTGAATCCCAAAATCAATTTGAACAGAGGGTCGGCCATAATCAATGGGCGATTTGTTGGCGGATGCGTGCGTGTGACCGATGAGATGCGCGTCTGTCAACGCCGAGGTCGGCTCACGCAATAAACCCAGCGGCAGCATATTTTGCTTAGCAGGCACTTGGCGACTATCGAGCAGCACAAAGTCAAAATCGCGGGCCAGTCGCTGGTGCGAAAAGCCGTCATCGAGAAGAATCGTATCAATCTCGCCGGTGGCTACCGCTGCCTGCGCCGCTTTAACGCGATCTGCGCCGACGATGACCCGCACATCCGGCAGGCGATTGGCTACAAGAAACGGCTCGTCGCCCGCTTCTTGCACATCCACCAAAAGCTTTTTCCCGTCGGAAACCGTCACCACATTTCGCAGCGCGTTTTGTCGCTTGTAGCCGCGGCTGATAATGGCGACCCGGCAACCGCGCAGCAGCAATTGCTCGGCCAGCAGCAGCGTCACCGGAGTTTTACCGGTTCCGCCGACCGTTAAATTACCGACGCTGATGACACAGGCGTCCACACGCTGTGCCGGCAAAAAGCCGGCGTGATAAAGCCGGCGTCGCAGCCACATGATCCCGCCGTAAGCTATGGCCGGAATCGCCAGAAGCGCTCGTAATGTCGTCACCAAAAAGCTTTTTTCTTCAGGATCAAGGATGCGGGTATGAAGTTGCGTAAGCCGGATGTTCACAAAAGGCCACCGGTTTATTGGGCATCAAAGCGGTAAGAAATCTTCAGGACGAGCTCGCGGGTCGGCCCCGGAAACGGCGCGTGATAGCCGTCGTAGGCCTGGAAAAAGTCGTAGTGACTTTCGCCGGCGTCAAAAAGGCCAAGGCCAAACGTTACGTTTTTGCAGGGGATATTTTGGCAGGAAATGTAGACGTTGGCCAGGAATTTTTCATTGAACCGGCTGACAACGGAGTAGCCGTCGGCGTCAACGGTGTCATAGCCGTAGCGCGGGCCAAAGTAGATCAATGACGGGTTAATCGAAACAGCATCGGTCAACTGATAATGGCCGGACAGCGTGGCTTTGTGCGCCGGGAAGGCGGTATGAACGCGGTCATTGCCGGCAATTTTGTACAGGTCGGAGGTTGCGCCGTTTCGTTCATAATACGAATAGGTCAGATTGGCGTACCACTGCTTAAATTTCAGCCGCCCGTCAACTTCCAGGCCACGGGTGCCGCTGCGTTCGGCGTTGATGTAGAGATCAACCTCGGTGGCTTCATCGTAATAGTAGATGATGGGTTTGCTGATGGCGATGTTGAAAATATTAACCGCGATAAAGCCGTTTTGGTTGATTTGCAGGCCGGCTTCGGCCTCGTAAACCGTCGTTTTTTCCGCTTTTATTTCGGAGTTGTAGTTGATGTTTTCGATGCTGGGCGCGCGAAAAGCCTGACTGAACAGCAGCTTGGCGTGCAGACGATTTTGAATGGCCGTCAAACTCAGCCGCGGCACGATGGATTTGCCATATTGACTATGATAATCATAGCGCAGTCCGCCGGAAAAGTTGAGGTTCTCATACTTATAGCTCACCTGACTGAGCGCGGCGACGTTGGTAAATTCGCGATCCAGCATGGGTACGGCATAATATTCCGGCGTACTGCGATCATGAATCCGCGCCTGATCCAGCGTCAGTTCCTCCCCAATCAGCAGTGAAAGTTGCGACGTAGCTTGATAGGACAGGGTAGCAATTTGGGAAAAGCGGTTGGCGCGGCCGTCATAATACGTTGCGGCGTCTTTACTAACTTCGTCGGTCGTATTCCAGGGCTTTTGATGTTTAAAACCGGCGCGAGCTTGGAATACCAAAGGCTTATCCGGTTTGCTTTCGTAGGTCAGCGCGGAAAAGAAGGACGTAAACCGCACATGATGCGTCCCGTCCAGAACGGCGTCGAAGGCGTCGCGCCCGCTCATGCGGTAATCGTCATACTCAAGTTGCAGCTTAAAACGCTTATAGTCAACCGCGGTTTTAAAATTGAGCGGGTCTAATTGACTATCATCCGTCATATCATACTGACCGCCATAGATGTCGTAATAAATGCGGTTGCTGCGCCGGCCCTGCCCGCCAAAAGCCGAGACTTTGACGCCCAATTCGCCGGTTTTGCGGCCGTAAATTGCGCTCAGATTCCGACGGTTAAAGGATTCGCGGGTCAGACCGTACGTGCCGGAAATCGCCCCGCCGTTTAGCTCCCCGGCGCTGCGGGTGATGATGTTGATCACCGCTAATTCGGCATAGCCGCCATAAATGACCGAGCCCGGTCCGCGAATAATTTCGATCCGCTCAATCTCATCGACCGAATAATGGTTGCCGAAAGCTACCGCGTTAAACAGCGTTTCATTATGCTCCATGCCGTCAATCAGCAACAGAATTTTGCCCTCAAAACCCCAATTGCCTCGGAAGCCTGCGCCGACCAATCCTTCCACATCCAGACCGAACTCAAAGCCGGGCACCAGCCGCAGCACGTCGATCAGATCGCGCGCGCCGGAATTGGCAATCTCCTGCCGGCTGACCACGCTGACGACCGCCGGCGCCTCGCGGGTAGCGGTTTCTTGCTTCGTCGCCACGCTGATTTTGACGTTTAACAAATCTTCCAGCGAAAGCGCGTCAAAACTTTCCAGCACGTTTGGGGTCAACGCCGGCGGCGTTTGTGCGGTTGCCAGTGTGCCCGCAAAGTGCAAGCACGCGGCGACAATTAATGTTTGAACGGATGTCCGCATTGCAATTGACCTGATATAAATTTACATGGATAGACAGGATGAACAGGATGGAAAGGCAAATACAAAAGCATTTTATCCTGTCCATCCTGTCTATCCATGTCGATAAAATATCTGAAAATGGATGAGCAGGGTTTCTCAGTGGCCCTTCGTGATTTCGTGACTTTGTGGCGAAGGTTGCTTCTTTTGAAAAATAAACGGTAAAGCCAGCCCCATTTGACGGCCCCAATCCCGTTCCATGTGGTTGGCGTGCGGATCAAAGTGCCATTCCAAATCCTGGCCTTGTCGGTAACCTTTTTCTAAAAGCGCGTCAATCATTTGATCGCAGCCGGGCTGCAAATGGAAGTCGATCCCTTGCCCGCCGTTGCAAATAAACAGTTTGAGATCAGGCTTGTAGTCCGGCGATTCCGTTACCAAACTGACGGCATCAATATTTTGAATCAGAAACGCCGGCGACAGGCAAATCGCTTTGGAGAAAATATCGGGATGCTTCCAGGCCAGCAAAAAGGCGGCTAATCCGCCGGACGACGAGCCGGCCGCAGCCGTATACTGCCGTTCCGGCCGCGTCCGATAGGTTGTGTCGATGAACAGCTTCAAGCGGCCGATGAGAAACTCGCGGTATTTGACGCCGGTCTCGGTGTCATGATATTCGGCGGCCCGATGCGGCGTATTGTAAATGCCGACCATGATCACATCCTCAATGGCGTTGTTTTTGATCAGGCTGTCGGTGATTTCGTCCAACTGCCAATCATAGCCGGTATAGGACGTGACCGGATCAAACAGGTTTTGGCCGTCCTGCGCATATAGGACGGGATAGCGCCGGGTTGTGTTCTGCTCATAATCGGGCGGCAGCCAAACAATCACGTCATGCGGCAGCAAGTCGTCGCCGGCCATCCCGGAATGATAGCGCACCGCGCCGGTAATTTTGCCATGAAAACGCCGATCCGTATCGCGCCAGCCGGGAATCCGCAGGCTGACAACCTCATCCCCTTCAACCAGAAAACGGATGTTGTTGTAGATTTCGCCGCGCGCGTCAATCGCTTCCGTCCACCATTCGCCGCGGGTCAATTTGAACTCAAATTCGGCGTCCTTCTCGAAGCGAAAAGACCGCGTCCATACGCCGTCTTTGCCGCGGGTCAGCGCAATTTGATCCGTCTGCCAGTCGCCCAGCTCCGGCCGGCTACCGGTGATATAAATAATCGTACTTCCCGGCGGCATGACCTCCGGGTGAATTTCAAAGGTAATCGTCGGACGGCGACTCATTCGCCACAGCCCGCCACCGCCGACAACGATGACGATCAACAGTAAAATGCCAAAAAAAACGAATGACAATTTGCACTCCCAAAAAAGAATGAAAAACGGACGAACTGAATTAAGGAACGTCGATAAAATAAGTTTGGGTTTTGGAATAAATGCGCCGGGTTGTGT
>CAYOLL010000138.1:0-16292 GCA_964404765.1 uncultured Gemmatimonadota bacterium
GAGGCGTGACGGTATAGTCCGGTTTTTGACCGGCGGCATCTATTTCCGCCGGCGTCGTTTTGGTGGCCGGGTTTTGTGCCTGTAACATGCTAATGCCCATACCAAAAAAGAGAAACCCCCCGGCGATCCGAAACCCATCTATTGTTAAACCAAAGAATTTAAAAATCAGCTCGCCAATGATCACAAAAATCAGCAACGTAATCGCCGCAATAAATGACGCTTTAGCGGCAATTCGTTTTTTCCCTGCAGTTGTTTCATTTGTAGCCAACGACGAAAATATCGGCGCGGTAGCCAGCGGGTTCAACAGCGTAAAAAATGAAGAAAATACCAGCATGAAAAATTGGGCATAGTTCGTTGTATCCATTCAAAAATCTCCGGTCATTTGCCTTATGGCTTTAAAAAATTTGTGGCTCATGGGATAAGATGGTGAAACCTTGCGAAGGCTTAAACTGTACGCACTTGTTTCAAATTGACTCTGTAATACCATGGCAAGTTTCACAAAACGCCATTTTGTACCTAACACTTTCAACATGTCATTCCCGCAAGTTTTTAGCGGGAATCCAGTCCTGACGTGGATGCCTGATAGAAGCATTCGGGCATGACAGTTGCAACACTGTTAGGTACAACTGAAACTTGCCAATACCACTACCAAAAAATAAAAGAAACACTGTATTCGAGCAAAAGGAGCAAACATGGAATTAGTTTTTATGCGGCACGGTATCGCTGTTGAGCGTGGTGATCCTCTGGCGCCGGTCGAGTTTGAGCGCTATTTGACCACAGAAGGCGCCGAAAAAGTTAAGCAAATTGCGAAGCACTTGAGCAAAATTGGCTCGATGTTTGATATGATTATCAGCAGTCCGTTCGTTCGTGCCCGTCAAACAGCGGAAATTGTAGCCAAAACGCTCAATCTCGAAAAAAAACTGATCTTAGACGAGCGCCTATCCGCCGGGGCAACAATTGCTAAAATATTAGCCTTAGCAAGCGAGTATAAAAATAGTAACAGCTTACTATTCGTCGGTCATGAGCCTGACTTGGGAGATGCGGTCAGCCATCTGGCTGGAATCCGTTCGATTTCAATTAAAAAAGGTGGTTTGGCTGGTGTTCGTATTAGTGAATTTGGTCCCGGAAAAGGCGATCTGTTATATTTTATTCCACCCAAAATGCTATTGGGATAGATCACCGAAAAACCTGTCGCCAACGGCTAAAGCCGGCTTCCGTCGTTTCTGCCAAACGATTTGGACTGACAGCGTGCTGCTGTGATTTTTGATACTGATGCAATGCCGCCATCACAATTGCGGCTTCTTCCAGGTGTGATGGGGCTTTTTGCTCGGCAAAAGTAGATCGGCTGACATAACTTGTATCAAAATTACCCGCCAGAAAATCGGGATCATTCATTACGGCTAAGCTAAACGGAATAACCGTCTTAATACCCAGAATCCGATATTCCTGTAGTGCCCGCTTCATCCGATCAATTGCCTCGTCTCGGGTTGGCGCCCAGGTAATCAGCTTGGCAATCATTGGATCATAATAGATGGGAATTTCGTAACCAAAATATACGCCGCTATCCACACGAACGCCTGGCCCGGCAGGTTCCTGCAAAACTTCGATCCGACCGGTTACCGGCAAAAATTTGTTATAGGGGTCTTCCGCCACAATCCGGCATTCCAAGGCATGGCCGGTTTGTTTAAAATCTTCCTGCCGAAGCCACAATTTCTCACCCTGGGCAATTCGTAACTGCGCTTTAACCAGGTCAAGACCCGTCACTAATTCCGTAACGGGATGCTCAACCTGCAAGCGGGTGTTCATTTCCAAAAAGTAAAAATTGCGATCCACATCGACAATAAACTCAACGGTTCCGGCAGAAACATAGTTAGCGGCTTTAGCAGCTGCAACCGCCATTTCACCCATTTGATGGCGCATTTCCGGCGTAACAATTGGCGATGGACTCTCTTCAATCAGCTTTTGGTGACGACGTTGAATAGAGCATTCGCGCTCGCCAAGATGGATCGTATTGCCATATTGATCGGCCAAAATCTGAATTTCGATATGACGCGGTTGAACAATATATTTTTCGAGATAAACATCTTTATTACCAAACGCGGACAATGCCTCCCGCTGTGCGGCTTCAAAACCACTTTTTAAGTTTTCTTCCGCTTCTATCAAACGCATCCCTTTTCCACCACCGCCTCCAGCCGCTTTGATGAGCACAGGATAGCCGATTGTCCGCGCCATTTCGATGGCCTCGTCAAATTGATGGATAGCATCCTGACTGCCCGGCACAACACGAACGCCGCTGTTCATCATCGCTTGGCGCGCCGCTGTTTTACTCCCCATGCTGGCAATAGCCTCCGGCCCAGGTCCGATAAAGGTGAGCCCGCTGTCGCGGCACAGTTTAGAAAATGCGGCATTTTCCGATAAAAAGCCATAGCCAGGATGAACCGAATCCGCGCCGGATTGATGGCAAACCTCAATAATTTTGGCCATATTCAAATAGCTTTGGGCGGATGGCGGCGGCCCGATTAAAAAGGCTTCGTCAGCCTGTCGCACATGAAGAGCCGCGCGGTCCGCTTCAGAATAGACGGCCACTGTCGCGATACCCATTTCCCGACAAGCTCGTATAATGCGAACTGCAATTTCACCGCGATTGGCAATCAGAACTTTTTTCACAGGGACTCTCCAAAATATTTGCGATATAATAAAGAAAAGGCGAGATGCTTCCATCCCGCCCTTTCCGAAACGACTTCAAACTAACTTGCCTTCTTCTCCGGCATGATCGGGTGTTTAATTTTCTTCACCTTCTCATCAAAATTAAACTTTTCATCCGCTTTATGCGTTGGACTATCCGCATTATGGCATTTGAGACAAGTCTCTTTAGTTGGCTTTACCAGCCCAACAGTTGCGCCATCTTTTTCCTTGGCGGTAATCGCTTTCATTACCTTCATCGGCGAATATTCTCCGCCAGCGCCATGACAGGATTCGCAGCCAACACCGTCTTCCGCTTTATATTTCTTACCCAGTAAATCCGCGGCGACGCCATGTCCGGTCACATGGCATTTGAGACAAGCATCCGCTTTTTGTGGATCAGGAATTCCCCTTTTCTTGCCGATTTCCTTTGCTTTTTCCGACGCTAAAGTTGCAAAAGCCTTGGCGTGTGTGCTTTCAAGCCAGACGGCGTGGGACGTTTTGGTCGCGCCTTTTTCGGCCATCTTGCCGTTGTGGCATTTTTTGCAACCATCCACGCCTATGAACATCCCTTTTTTGGCAGGCGCGTCTTTTTCTTCCTTGTCTGCTGGCTCCTCAACGCCAAAAGCAAGCCCGGTTGCAAACAACGAAAATACTGTCCCTAACAAGATCCATCTTTTCATATTACCCTCCTTAAGGTAAAATGCTTTCCCTGAACGAGACCATTATATACCTCTTCCTTCAAAGAGGCATATAAAAATACACCTCTTTTTAGTCGCCGCAACTAAAAACTATTCCTGGCCGACTACAGATTTTTAATCGGCAAAGTCCCGCAACCGCTCTTTAGGAACGTCAATTTAATAACTTTGGGTAAGTTCACCCTAAGGGTTTTTCTCTTCAACCCTTAGGATGTGTTCCGAAAAGACCAAACCCTGAGGTCAAGGAAGCACAACGGAATTTCAAGACGAAGCTGGTTGTGATCAACGAGAGGTATCGGGAAGTCCTGCTCAACGAGCGGTTTCACCCGTTTGCGACGAGGCATGATTTTGGCGTTCGGGTGTGCGAAGGCTACGAGTTACGAATTAGCCAGCCCGCTGAATGGGGATCATCCCATAAATGGTGATTATTTTGTGGCAATAACTGAGGGAATATGGTAACGTCAGTGCATCAATTTAAACTGCCGGTTACACCGGTGCGCAACTGCATAAATACGATTCCTTTCAAAGTCGAAAGTAAAATGATGTGACCCTAATAGGAAAGCATACGATTTAAAAATCGGCTATATTTATTTAAAAATAAAAAATAAAAGGTAATATATAACGTATAACTTTATTTATATAAACAAATTATAGCTGGAATGACACTCCATGGCCTTCAACCACACGCGACGAACTTTATTGCACAGCCGATAACGGATATTCCGCCTGAGGCGTATAAATCGCGCCTCGCGGCGTCAGCTCGCTTTTCATAACCACGAGCTTACAAATGCTGAATTTTTCTGACTGAAACGGCAGCCGCTCAATTCCATGCGGGTCAATGCGAACATCACGCGGCTCTTTAACCCGGCCCAAAGTCAAGTGCGGATGAAAAGGCCGCTCTTCCAGCGGAAAACCGCACCCGGCCAAAGCTTGATCCAACGCTTTCTGAATTTGAATCAACGCTTCAACCTCACCGGTAACACCCGCCCACAGCACCCGTGGCCGGCGCAAACTTGGGAATGCGCCCACACCGGTCAGTTGCAACATAACCGATACGTGTTTTAGCCCGACATCCCTGACCGCCGCCTTGACCTGCACAACTTGCGGCCCGGACAAATCACCCAAAAATTTAAGTGTCATGTGCATATTTTGCGGCGTTTCCCATTTAACCGGACTCGCCAGCGGCTTCAGTTGGCTCAATAGGCGTTCGGTTTGCTCTCGAACCTCCGGAGAAATGTTAATGGCGATGAACGTGCGAATTTCTTCAGGCATTTCATGCTCCACGGAAAGATGTTTTTATGTCCGTAAATATTGCTCTAATATTATTAAAAAACTGTTATGCAAAATTTGCTCTGCCAAAAAAGCAAGCACTTGATTTTTTAGTGGGTAAACGAATACTTGCGCATCTCTTTTACGTTATATTGATGTGGCCCTTCAGCGGATCTTCCGAAGAAGTCGCCGTTCGGATTTTCACGTATCATACCCCGCCCCGCCTTGTCATCAAACCAACCTGCGCTAATTTTTTGCTGCAAACCTCGTCAACCCGCTTTCGCCTGACCGCTTCCGATTCTATCGTCATAACTGCTGTAAACAATACGCTTTGGTACAATTTTGGCCAGGGTAACACGGCAGCCGATTCCATTTTCCTGACGCCGGACGCGCCGGGCGAACCCATAGTAGTGCTTGCCGATAGCCGACAACATTTATATCGCGGGCGTTTGCTGGTCTGGGCCGATCAAAGTACGCCGGTGGTCGTCAACCGATTAGAGATGGACTCTTATTTGAAAGGAGTGTTGTCAACAGAAATGGAAGCAAGCGCACCCATCGAAGCCTTAAAGGCGCAGGCCATTGTCTCGCGTAGTTATGCCCGATTTAACATCGGACGCCATATTACAGACGGTTTCGACTTTTGTGATCTTACCCATTGCCAGGTCTATCACGGCCAAAGCGCCGAAACGCCGCCGACAAACCGCGCCGTAGACGGAACACGTGGCGAGATTCTGACTTATCGAGGTTTGGTAGTTGAAGCATTTTTTAGCAGTGTTTGCGGTGGACTTACGGCTACTCCACTGGAGCTGTGGGGATTTGAATCGCCGATGCAGCCGGTTCAGGATGATTTATGTCGGAGGTCACCACACTTTGCCTGGCAATACTCGTTGTCGGCAGAGGAAATGCTGCGCATCCTACAAGCCGATGCGCGCACAAATCCCGGCCGCAACTTAGCCGATGTAAAAGTGGCCGGCTATGGCCCATCTCATCGGGCAATGGAAATCGAAATACGCGGTGAACAATCGCAGCGCGTTAGTGGCTTTACTTTTTGGTCGGTTTTAGCGGCCGGTCTTAAGTGGGGCAAGATCAAAAGCACCCGTTTTAACATCCGGCACCGCAGCGATCAATACATTTTTGACGGATTTGGGTTTGGTCATGGCGTGGGATTGTGTCAAAACGGGGCTATCGCCCGGGCATATCGCGGCGATTCTTATCAACAGATTCTGACGCACTATTTCCCGCGCTTGCAGGCAAGGTAGATTTTCCAAATCTTGAGGATTTGGAAAATCTTTTACATTGCCGTGACAGGCACCGTCGCCGGCTGCCAATGCGGCGTTGTAGTATTGCCCACCATGATGTCTACGGTCTTTTTGAGCCGGGCCCAAACCGATTGCTGGACATAAGGCACACCGTGTTTTTCGCAGATTTCCTTAACACGCGGCTGAGCCTTCACATATTGCAGCATGGTCATATCCGGCCAGAGATGATGCTCAATTTGGAAATTCAGCCAGCCGTGCATAAAGTTCACCCCGTCGTTGCCCGTCGGATAATTGGTTGAGCCGACAATCTGCCGAAAGTAAAACTCATCCTTGCCGGAAATGTGGGAATCAAAAGCATAGAGGTCATCCCCGGCATGGTTGGTGACAATAACGATGAAGGAATGGACATTCGTGATGATTTCGGCCAGAACCATGTTAATAAGCACATTTATAGCCGCCCATGCGCCAATTGGCAAGAAAAGCAAGGGTAACGCAATGAAGTTCCAGCCAAAATAGGGCAGTAAACTGCGCAACCATAACTCGCGACCTTTTGGATCAAACGGGCTCCACATTTGCCAGCTCAGGCGGTTGCCTTCGGGCAGCGGCCTTTTTTCGCGCCGGGCGCGAGCAATATTCAGCTCCCGAAAAGTTGTGCACGGATAATATGCAAATTTCCAGGTACAGGCGCTGATCACTACAAACATATATTTCAGGACTTTGGCCAGCGGCAATTGGCGCACAAACTCCACCACCGGCTCCACATAATCCGGATCATGCGGCTCACCGACTTCTTTTTCCGCCTCACCCAAATAATAATGATGTAATGTATTATGTTCGTGGTTCCAAGCTTCGGGATGAATCCAGTCAAACCAATCGACAAAGCGCCGCCATCCACTGGCAAAGCCTTTGCTGGTATAGCGTTCCGGCATTTCCGGCACTCTGTCATAGCCACGGTGCAACACATGATGGGCCATCATAGTCCAGCGAGTAAATGTGCCCTGACTAATCAAGAATGCCGAAATGGGATTTGGCAAAATCCAGGCTGTGGCCAAACCAAGGCCGGTGCAAATCCGCCCCCATCGCTCTATTTTCCGCATGTGCTGAATATCGGCTTCACCCCGGCCAGCCTGTAACTCCGTATGAAGTTTGGTTAAGTCTGCGGCTAACGATTTGTAATCAAAGGAACTCGGTGTCATTTTAAAAACTTTCGCTAAAGTTAAAAGTTAAAAGTGTACAACCTACTGTTCTGCGGCATAAGTTCGTGTGAACTTTTTTTCAAGGTCAAAACCTGACGGGTTTCCGAAACCCGTCAGGTTTAAGTTCACACGAATTTAAGCCTTGTAGCATTACGGTCTAATGGTCAAAAAGCCTATCTATTAATACTAATGGTCAGTTTCATCCATTGGCTGGACTTGCAATATCCATTTCCGGCCCAGATGATCAAAAGTGTCATGCACAACTTTAAAATCTTTGATAAATTCGGGGTCAATGCCGGATGCTTGCATGTCGGACAAGATTTGTGACATCAGAAAGGCCAGGTCCGCTAAATCCTCGAAAATAATCGGCAGAAGCGTAGCGGTTTTTTGTGGGGCGCTATTCATCGTCCTGTCTCTTTATCATGAAACCAGTATTCAATAAGCTGAACATCTTCAGCCAGCGGGCTGATAAATTCAAAGCCGGAATTATAAATAAAGTCGGCCAGCTTACGACACCAACGGCAGCGAGCGTTAAACTCAAGCTTATCTTTACCCACAATACGTCTGGGCAAACGAAGCTGAACCCGATAGAAATCACGAGTTCCGATCTCTTCCGGGCTAATCAACATAAATCCGTCACCGGCAAAGTTACCGACGTGCCCAATCGTTTCATTTGTTTTCAAGTTGATCACTTTAATATCGGCTAAAATTAATTTCCGATCATCCTCACGCCGTTCCATTGTCATAGCTAAATCGCCTCCAACAAGACCAAAAATATAAATTACTGAAGTCAAGCTCAAAAATAATAGAGCAATTTAATGTGTTCGGGAAAAAAAGCAATTGCAAATTATTGTCCTGTTCCGCAAATGCCGATTCGACTCAATCCGGACCGCAGGATTTGGCGCACAAAGCCAACAGCGCGAGAATCCTGTCCCGCCCGGCCAGCTCCGCTAACCAATCCGCAGGAATGGCATCTGTCCCCAATTTTGCGCCTAAAATAAGCCCGACCGCCAGGCCGCGTGCGGCAGAATCACCGCCGGCCATGACATTCGAGCACAACGCATCGGTTAGATTGCCCGGGTGTTTGACGATTAAATGGATGACGCCGGCCAGGGCGGCCTCGCAGTCGCCGGTTTGGCCTAAGGCGCTGATGGCAAAAGCGCTGTTTGCGCCGACGGACATCAGCCCGTTTTCCACGGCGGCGGTCAATTGCGGTTGCTGTTGAAGCTCAACATTGCCGGCGGCAATCGCTTCTGTCAGCGGTAAGCCGTCCAGAGCAGCTAAGGTCAACCGGGCCAGAAAGGCCGCGGTCGCCGCCACCGTCGGGGATTGATGGGTCGTCTGCGCCTGATTTTTCGCCGCAGTCAACAAAGCCGCCTGGTCATCGGCATAGCGGTAGACGATCGGGGCAATCCGCGCCGCTGCGGCAAAATCCGGCGCAGGCGAGCCTGCCTCGGCCGGCCCTTTTCCGGCTCGCGCCAGACGCAACGTCTCTTTGATCGCCGCGTCGCGATAGCCTTCATAATCGTCGCCGAACAGTTGCAGCCGACGCGTCCAAAAATCGGCTGAATCAAAGCCGTTAGACGCGGCGACCGATTCCAACAAGGTCAGCATTTGATCGCCGTAGTGGGTGAACTCGCCCTTGCGTTTGCTGTGATGAATGCAGCCGCGCGGCGGATCCATCAGGCCGTTTATCCGGCCAAAACGCTGTTCGACTTCGCCCGGTTCATACAACCAGTGCGCAGGCATGGCCAGCGCATCGCCCAAAAATGAGGCCAGGACTAAAGCTTTTAGAGAATCCGTGCGATTTGACATGCGGCGACTCCGTGAGAAAACAGACGTGATATTTGAGCGCTTTATTTAATAGTACGGAGGCGGGCTTGTCAAGTTTTGATTTGCGTTTTGCTTGCCTAAAATGATGGGGTACGCTATATTGGGTTTCGGCAGGATAAAACATTTTGATTAAATCAAGTCACTGGATAAACGTATGATACCTTTGATCGCCCTTATCCTTGTTGCGCTGCTGGCGCGGTTAGCCGGGCGGTTCGGCGCAGTATCGCTTGGGAATTGGCCTGCCGCTGTGCGAGTCGGCCTGGCGGTCATGTTTTGTATCACGGCGACCGCGCACTTCAACAGCATGCGCGCCGATCTGGTGCGGATGGTGCCGCCGATGTTCCCGAATCCTGAATTTATGGTCACGTTCACGGGGATTTGCGAGGTCCTTGGCGCTATCGGCTTGCTCGTGCCGCGTATGCGTAAGGCCGCTGCCATTGGGCTGATCCTGCTCCTCATCGCCTTGCTGCCGGCCAACATTCATGCTGCGCTGTCCGGCCTCACGCTCGGCGGCGCGCCTGTAACGCCGCTCATCCCAAGAGTTGCGCTTCAGTTGATTTTTATTGCCCTTATCTGGTGGTCCGGTGTTCATGCGCCCAAAGATAACCCGCCGCCGGAAAATTCCTGAACATAGCGTCTTTGCGACTTTGCATAAAAAGTTTTGAAGTTTTGTTAAAAATAAAGATTTGACTTTTGTAATAACCATTTTTTGACGGAGAACAACGTTGAGCAAATCCTACTATGTCACCACGCCGATTTACTATGTCAACGCCGAGCCGCATATCGGCCACGCCTATACCTGTATCGTGGCCGACGTGATGAGCCGTTTTCATCAAATGGCCGGCTGCGAGACGTTCTTTTTGACCGGTACCGACGAGCACGGCGATAAAATTGCCCGCGCCGCCGCCACCCGCAACATCTCGCCCAAAGAATTTGTCGATCAAATCAGCCAAAAATTCAGCGATATGATGCCGCGCATCAACGCCCGCTATGACCGCTTTATCCGCACGACCGATCCCGATCACCGCCGGGTGGTCACCCAAATTCTGCAGCGCGTTTATGACAATGGCGATATTTACTTTGGCAGCTACGAAGGCTTGTACTGCTTTGGCTGCGAGCGTTTTCTGGGCGAGGGCGAGTTGGTTAACGGCCTGTGCCCCGATCATCAAAAAGCGCCGGAAAAAATCAAGGAGACCAACTACTTTTTCCGCATGAAAAAATACGGCGATTGGCTGGTCGAGCATATCGAAAAGCATCCGGATTTTATCCGCCCGGAGCGCTATAAAAACGAGGTGCTGGGCTATATCCGCACGGCACTGGAAGATTTGTGCATTTCCCGGCCCAAATCGCGGCTGACCTGGGGCATTGAACTGCCGTTTGACGCCAATTATGTCACTTACGTCTGGTTTGACGCGCTGCTAAACTATCTGACCGGCATCGGTTACCCGGATGGGCCCAACTTTAATCGGCTGTGGCCGGTGGCCGAACATTTTATCGGCAAAGATATTGTCAAGCAGCACGGCGTCTATTGGCCGACCATGCTCAAAGCCGCCGGAATCGAGCCGTTTGCCCATCTGAATGTGCACGGCTACTGGAACACGGACACGGGCAAAATGTCCAAAAGCCTGGGCAATGTCATTACGCCGTTAGACATGATCGACAAATATGGTTTGGACGCGCTGCGCTATTACTTGCTGCGCGAGATGAGTTTTGGCCTGGACGCTGTTTTTAGCGAGGAAAGCTTTGTTTTCCGCTACAATGGCGATTTGGCCAACGATCTGGGCAATATGGTCAGCCGCCTGACCCGGATGATTCAAAGCTACTGCGACGGTTTGGTGCCGGCTGCCGATGAACTGACCCTGCCCGAAGTCAAGCTCAACGAAATCGCCGAGCAGGCCCGCCACGATCTGCAAAAGCATTTTAAACAATTGATGATGCATCAGGGCATTGAAGCAGTGAATGCCGTGGTGCGGGCGACGAATAAATATCTGGATGAAACCGCGCCGTGGGCAGTCGCCAAAAAGAAGGATCAAGCCCGGCTGAATACGATTCTTTTTACCGCCGCCAATAACACCGTGCGCGCCGCCCTGTGGCTGCTGCCGATTATGCCGGATAAATGCCGCGAGATTTTCCGCTGGTTCGGCGTGCCGGAGCGCGAAACCTGGCTGCTCGCCGATGAGCCGCTGCAACCGGGCTACCGGGTGGCGATTGCGGAAACGCCGGTTTTTCCCCGCCAACAGCTCATGAGCGCGGAGGCGGTAGGTGATGAACCAAAATCCTCCGCCAAGTCGGTCCCATCCGAAGCTAAACCGGTTGAGAAGAAATCGACGGACACCACTGGCAAGACCGATGCGCCGGCAGGCTCCGCCGCAATGATTACCTATGACGATTTTGCGAAAATTGACCTGCGCGTGGCCACCATTTTGCAGGCCGAAAAAGTCGAAGGCGCGGACAAACTGCTCCGATTGCAAATTGAAGTAGGCGAGGAAAAACGGCAAATCGTGGCCGGTATTGCCCAGCATTACGCCCCGGAAAGTCTGGTAGGCAAACAAATTGTGGTGGTGGCCAATCTGAAACCGGCCAAAATTCGCGGCATCGAATCCAACGGCATGTTATTGGCTGTTAATGACGGCCAAAAGCTGGTGGTCGTTTCGCCGGAGGCCGTCGTTGCGTCCGGGACAAAGGTGAAATAAGCGGAAGATTTCGGGAGACTGCGCCACACATCTATAACCGGCTGGCTTCTTTACGGTAACATCTTATGGGGCAAAATTTTAGCTTGCTATTTTAGTATGGTTAATGTAAAATTTACGGACATTAGGCCCGCAACGTATTTTTCACAAATCAAGGAGTTTTTACATGGATCAAAACCGGCAACAACAGCAGCAAATCAACATCCAACTGGATGAAAAAGAAGCAGAAGGTATTTATTCAAATCTGGCGATCATCACCCACAGCCCGTCCGAATTTATTATCGACTTTACCCGCGTCCTGCCTAACGCGCCCAAAAGCCGGGTTTATGCTCGCATTGTCATGACACCGCAGCATGCCAAACTATTGATGAAGGCGCTCAAGCAGAACATCGAAAAGTTTGAGCAACAATTCGGCGAGGTTCGCGATATCCAGCCTTTACAGCCGGAGCCGAAAAAAATCACTGGTTTTAGCACAGAAAACGCTTAAAAAAACAGAACGCGGATAACACCGATTTTTGCAAGAAAACTGTGCTGCTCTGCTTAACCCGCAAACCTGAAGACCTATATTATGGACTTTTTCCCGGATGCAAGCTTTGACCCGGAGTTAGTCGGCGCGGTATTTGCCGGACGCTACCGCATCGAAACCGAAATTGGGCGCGGTGGCATGGGCACTGTTTACCGGGCGCTTGATGTGGTGGAAAAGCGTCCGGTAGCGATCAAAACACTGCTGAATGCAGATACTGCGCCGGAAAAAACCCTCCGTTTCCAACGTGAATACCGCGCCATTGCCCGACTAAATCATCCTAACGTTATTCAGGTTTACCACACTGGCTGTCATCAGGACACCGTTTTTTATGTGATGGAATTGGTTGATAATTATGGCTTTAAAACATTTCTTGATTTCCGCCCCAAGAGCGCCTTCGACTTTTCCGACGCCGAGTTGGTCCAAAAGCTGCTGACCGTCTTCCAACAGACCTGCGACGCCCTGCAATACATCCACGCCAACCGCATCGTTCATCGCGATTTGAAGCCCGAAAATATTCTCATCACCCTGCAAAATGACCACCCCTGCGTCAAGATTTTAGATTTTGGCCTGGCCCAGGACTTTGACGCCAATGATCGCCGGCTGACTCGTGAAGGCATTCCGCTTGGAACGGTGGCCTACATGTCGCCGGAACAGGCCAAAGGCGCGGTGGTGGATCATCGTTCCGACCTTTACACGCTGGGCATTATCCTCTTTGAATTGCTGACTGGGCGGCTGCCTTTTGAAGCAGCCAATCCTTTTACCATCATGCTCAATCATGCTACGCAGCCGCCGCCCGATCCCGGGCAATGGTGTCCCGGCTTGCCCGATGCGTTAACGCCGGTCTTGCTGAAAATGCTGGCCAAGGAACCGGAACAGCGCTATGCGTCTGCGCTGGCTTTTTGGCAGGATTTGCGCGGCGTTTTTGACGACTGGGATTTTCCGGTCATCGGCGCAAGTCCGGCTGGCGAGTTTATTTTCGGTCAAAAATATCCGGTCTTTTCCCCGGCGCTGATCGGCCGGGAAGAAGAAAAGCTTCGCCTGATCAACTTTCTGACCGATGAAACGGGCATATCCGGGCGCGCGTTGCGAATTGAAGGCGAGTTGGGTGCAGGCAAGAGCCGGCTGGTTTATGAGCTATCTATTTTGGCGCGTCTGCAGCGGGCGCCTGTCCTGAGCAGCGCTTTTACGGCCGGAAATCGCGCGCCGTACGAAGCGTTTTTGGCGATTGTCGATCAAGCGCGGGCGTTAGTCCGAAGCGACGAGCGGTTCCAACCGGTTGCCGATCAAGTTGAGCGAAAAATCGGCTACCTGCGCCCGTTGCTGGAGCAGCAAGCCGCGGAAAGCGTGGGCATCGGCCGCCTGATTGTCGAGAAAAAAGAAGATTTGCTGACCGGTCTGGGTCAGGTATTCGGATTAATTGGCCAATGCCGGCCCGTTCTCATCGCGCTTGAGGATTTACATTGGGGCGACGCCGGCACTTGGGAGATCGTCGAATTTCTGCTTAACCGGCTTAAATCACTGCCGCTGCGGCTGCTGCTGACCTATCGCCCGGAAGATATCCAAAGCCGCCCGTTTTATGCGCGTTTGAAGGCATTAGATGAAAAATCCGCGCCTTGCCTGAGTTTGCGACTGCTTGATCAGACCCAAATCGGTGAGATGTTAAGTTCCATGCTGGGACAGGATTTAACGCAGGAAACCTCGCTCATTAAACGCATTTATAAGCAAACCAACGGCAACCCGTTCTTTGTGGAAGAATTGGTCAAAGCGCTGGTGGATAACGGCCGGCTTTACCGGGCGGAGGACAGATGGTTGTTGGAAAAAGCGCCTTCGCAAGTTACCGTGCCACATTCCGTTCATGACGCAGTAGCGCAGCGGCTGAATCAACTGAACGCGCCCCAACTGCAACTATTACGATATGCCGCGGTGCTGGGCAAGCGCTTTAGCTATCAGCATCTTCACGCCTTGTCGGGATTAGCCGATGACGATTTACTGGACGGCCTGGATCATCTGCTGAAAGCCTATTTAATCATCGAGCAAAAAGACGCCTGGTATTTTGAATTTTCCCATGTGTTGATCGAAAACATTGTGCATGAACAGACCGACCCCGTCTGGCGTCAGGCGCAGCACGCCGCCGCCGCAAAGCTGCTGGAAGCCGAGCACGAAGCGCCGCAACAATTTGCCATCTATGAGCACCCTTTTTCGTTAGAATTATGCGGCGGACTGGCCCATCATTACGAGCATTCACAACAGCGCGAACAAGCGGTTTATTATCTGTTCCTGGCCGCCCATAAGTGTCTGGAAAGCTTTGCTTTTCAAGATGCCGAGGAGTTTTACGAGCGGGCGAAAGCGGTTCAAAATGATTTGCTGCCGGAGACCTGGCCGGCCCATGTCCGCCTGATCCGATTAGTTATAGATGGTGAAATAGCTGCTTTTAAAAAAGTCAATAAGACCGCCCTGGAACGCTTTGAGGAGGCGCAAAAGGTCATGCGCCAATTTTCCACTGGCTATGATTTAGTGCAAATAAAAAAGGGACTGGCCAAAGCCTTGTTTGATGAAGGCCGTTTTGATGAGGGCATTCAATACTATTTGGAAGTCCTGTCGTTATGCGCGCAATTAAACGACCCGCTCAAATGGATTGGCACGGTCGGTACCTTTGCCGCTTTGGGCGCAATCTATTTTGGCAAGGGCTTATATGCGGAGGCGCTTAAATATCAGCAGGCCGCACTGCAGGAAATTGAGACCCTGCAATACGACCAACTCATGTTTATGCTTTATCACAACCTGGGTTTGACTTACGAAAAACTGGGTCAATTCGATCAGGCCACCGTACTGATGCAGCAGGCATACGATTTGGCCCGCAGCGAAGCTGATCCCAAAAAGCTCGGCCATATTCTGCTGAACCTGGGCCGTCAAAAAGCCATGACCGGCCGTTTAACGGAAGCCGCCGCAGATTTTACCGAATCCGCCCGGATTTTTAAAGAGACGGAATATATCCTGGGCGAAATTTTTGCGCAGAAAACACTGGGTGAAATCTGTTTTGAAAAGGCACAACTGGCTCAGGCGCTCAAATTGCATCAGGACTGCCTGGCACAAGCCGGCGCGTTGAATCATCGGGTGCTGATCATTTTGTGCCGATTGCGCGTTCTCCACGACTATCTGATTTTAGCCGATTTCAAGGCCGCCGGTGAGCAGTTGGAACAGATTGAGGAAGCCGTCAAAAGCTTGCCGCACACACCTTTTCATCAGGAGACCATTCTGGCCGGAGTAGAGTACTATCTGGCATTAGGCGATTATGAAAAAGTGGCCGGAATGCTCAAAAGCTTTGAAGCTGAATTTCCGGAAGCGCTTGTGCAGAATGCCGTCAGCCAGCGGCAGCGGCTGCGCGGACTGGCCGCCTATTGGCGCGGCGAATACGGGCCGGCAACGGAACATTTGGATCAGGCAGAGGCGGCTTTTACTCAGCAACAGCACATCTACATGCAGTTGGAATCCGCCGCGCTGGCCAGAATCATTCATGGCGGCGAGAACGCCGTCAGCGGCATTTTGGAGGTTTTTGACCGGCTATTCGCTTGTGAAGGCTTTTTGCGTATTGCGTTGCTGCTGGATGCGATCTTGCCTAATGAATCCGCCGTGCGGCTGATAGGCCCGGACAATGTGAAAGGACTGCTAACGCGCTTGCAGGAAGAAATCGACACGACCACCTTTCCTGGCTTGGTCTGGAAAACTGCTTATTTTGAAGGTCTTTTTTTCCGGCCTAATCTGCAAATGCGGCTCATTAAGTGGGACGAGGCGATCAAACAAATTCTTAAAATGGCCAAAGTCATCGAAGCGGACGAACGGCGCACATTTTTTTTACGCCAAAGGTTTATCCAAAATTTAGTTATAAATTTACGCGATCTGAAAAAACAATTTAATGCCTCTGCTGATTTTAAACGCATCGAAGCCTATTGGCAGAAAAATAATGCGCTGCCTGATTAAAATGAAAAAATGGGTGATATTTTCTTGGCATCCGACAATTTTTATACTGATTAAGGGTTAGAAGTTGCATTTTAAACCCTTAGGGTTTTTCCTGCCAAAAATAACCCTTAACGAGAATAACCGAAAATTACCTAATCAATTCCGGATAATTGGATACACAA
>CAYOLL010000139.1:0-16239 GCA_964404765.1 uncultured Gemmatimonadota bacterium
CTTGCGAAGGTTCACGCTGCCGAGTCCGAGAAACCTTGAGACTGTTGACTCCCACGCCAAATATAACCTTCGCAAGGTTGGCAAGATTTTCTACACCTTTTCAAGAGAGAGCTTCCATCTCTCACAGAGATGGAAGCTCTAACCCTATTTGACTATGACCGACAAACTCCGTGACATGCTGATCTCGTTAGTGCAAGAGCAGGGCGCCGCTTTTTATGCGGAACCGGCCCAATGGGAATCGCTGCGCCGGCTCTTCCCGGCTCGGCGGCGGGAAATTGACGAACTGACCGCCGCGCTGGAGTGCGGGATTGTGGCCGTCTTGCAAAATACGGCTGTTGCGGAACCGCGTCGTTTGGTGGACGCCGTAGAACTGCTGCAGCAACGCCCGCAGCAGTTTAAATATGGCGACAAGTCGGCCCGCTGGGCTGCGGAAACCTGGGCCTTGGCGCTAAGGGTCTTCAGCCCGGAGGAGATGGCGGAATATACCGGCCTGACCTTGCCGGAATTGGCTAAATGCGCCCAGGCGGAAGCGCCGGTAGTCATCAAAATTACCGCTTACGATCCAAATGCGCCGACCCTGGCGCAAAAGCTGGCGGCGGCCAAACCGAAACGTGACTACACAGCGGATATCGGTGCGGTCGGCGCTAAAATAGCCCGGGCTTTCGATGCCGTTTTGGCCCGGCTGGCGGCGGCCTTGTCTGCTGTCAAAAAAATATGGCCGAAACGAGATTTCAGGGCTGATTTGACAACAGTCGGAAAAAAACTGACGGCGATAGTCGCATCGTGCCGCGCCGCCGGTGGTGAAACGCTTGCCAAACTGAAAGGGACATTGCCGCAAGCGTTACCAAAATCCCGCTTAAAACTGGACTTGAAATGGCTCTATACTGCGGGTGTTGTTTTACTGGTCGTCGGTTTTGCTGTGGCTGCTTATCAATTTTGGCCGATTCAGCCTGAACAAACGGGGTCAATCGCGTCAGAAACACCGGGCGTTCAACTACCAAATTCAATGGCTGTTAAACCAGCGCCGCCGGCCGAAAAACCGGAGGTGGTTGAACCACCGGTTGGCGAAGTTATACCACCCGAATCATCCGTTCCATCAACCGCTGAAAGCACCCCGGCGCGCCTGGCCGCTGTTGGGGAGACAGAACCCGCCGGACAACATGCGGATGAAGCCAATCCGCCGGTTCGCGTCGAAAAAGAAACGCCTCTTGCCCCTCACTCGGGTGAACCTGCGTCGGAAAAGCGGCCCAAAAAGCCTAATCAGACTAAACCAACCGGCAAAACGACGCCAGCCGCGGAAACCGCAAGTCCGGCGTCTGCGGCGTCGAATCCGCCGGCAACCGGAAAAAACGACGCGCTGGTTCAAACTCCGCACCCAACACCCACGCCTGAAGCTCCAATTGATGTGAGTGAAAAGGATGTCGTGACCAATGCAACTGAAAAACTGGCCCAAATGAAAAAAGCCTTTGACGAGGCGAAGGCTTTTGAGAAAAAGTACAAAAGCGACGAGGAGAACTTGACCGTATGGCGGCAGTTTGAAAAAGCGTACCGGGATGACTTACCCGGTAAAGATGATGATAAAATGCGAAAGGAGAGTGCTAAGCGTATCAAATATTGGGAAGCGGAAAAACCACCGCCAGTAGCGCCGTCATTTTAGATGTGTGGAGTGTTGATCACTTTTGCTTTCAAATTTCAAACAAGGAGGAAAGGTATGATAACGCGATTTTTTTATTTTCTTGCACTACTGATACTACTGATTGTTTTGCCATCACTTGCATTGTCCAATGAACCCAAACCCAGTGAACCTATAAAGGTCAGTGTAGGTCTGAAATATTGGACAGCAAGTTGGGAGGAGCCTGAAGATCAGCTTATTTTTGTCGAAGATGTAGGCGTAGTGCAACTTGACGCTGAGCATGGTTCTGGCCATTGGGCCGGACCAAACATCTCATTTCGGTCTGGAAAGTTTGGATTTAATTTTAGCTATATGGGCTCAGTTAAAAAGTATAAACAAACAAGCTTAGGCGATGAAATTTTCGATTTCAGCCGCAAGGATATTAGCTCGACGCTGAGTTATCAAATAAAGGCTAAGCCCAATATTGCTCTTTTTGTTGGGCTGAAAGGTATTTTCTATAAATTTGAAAACGCCGAAATAGATTTTTCTAAAGATATAAGTGAAATAGGATTTGGTGGGGGTATAGCGGTTTCGCGCTCTCTAGGAAAAGGTGGCGCTTTCATCTATAGTTCAATGGCCTTTATTAAAGTTGGAGGAGAAATTGATTCCGTGTGGGATATGTATGAACTCGGCATCGGTTTGAGACCACAAAAGTCACGAGTCACCGGCACAATTGGTTACCGTCTGGAGGGGGCTGAAATGAAAGGTTTGACCGCAGGACTCTCCGCCGCCCTGTAACATAGAAATGTTCGCTATGACCGACAAACCCCGAGACATGCTGATTTCCTTAGTCCAAGAGCAGCGGGCGGCGATTTATGAAAATCAGACCCGCTGCCGGGAAATGCCGCTTGACTTTCAGTCGCAAGTTATGGATATTAACCCTATACAGCGTATAGGGGTTGCCTAAAATTAACTCTAACTGTGGAGGTCGGTGATGAATGAAACGCGAACGCTGGTCAGCTTTGATTGGGCCATCAAAAATATCCTGAGGGATAAGGCCAATTACGATGTGCTGGAAGGTTTTCTGAGTGCACTGCTGGAAAAGGACATCAAGATTTTATCCTTGCTGGAAAGTGAAAGCAATCAGCAAAACGACAGCGATAAATTCAACCGGGTGGATGTGGTGGTAGAAGATGAACACGGCGAGATATTCATCATCGAAGTTCAAAATGACCGGGAGATCCATTACCTGCAACGGCTGTTATACGGCAGTTCCAAGGCTATTGTCGAGCGCATTGCTCTGGGCGGCTCATTCGAGAACGTCAAAAAAGTCATCTCGATCAGTATTCTGTATTTTTTGCTGGGCGAAGGCGAAAGCGACTACATTTATCGGGGGACAACCGAGTTTTATGGGTTTAACGATCATAAAAAATTGGAGTTTCGGGTACGCAGGAAAGAGGCGGTGCTGGGCGGCGGCCTGAGAACTGACGCCAATATCTTCCCGGAATATTATCTGATAGAGGTGGAGCGCTTTCACGATCTGATTCAAAAAGACATTGACGAGTGGGTTTATTTTTTCAAAAACTCGGAGATCAAGCCGGAGTTCAAGTCCAAGAATATTCAGAAAGCCCGGGAAAAACTCGATTTACTCAAGATGCCGCCCGATCAACGCAAAGCTTACGAGCGTTACAAGCTGAATCGTATGAGCGAACGCGATGCCTTGGAGACCGCCCGGCAAGAAGGCCATGAAGACGTCGCTGAAAAGATGCTGGCGACCGGTAAATACGCATTTGAAGAGATTGTCACGGTAACAGGCATTTTTCTGGCGCGAATTCAAGAATTGGCCCGGAAGTACCAGAAGTAACATCGACATTGGATCATCGCGGTGATTCGATGTCGATGTGATAACTTCTCAATAATCTTGCGCAAATTCCCACCTGTAAGTTTGTGAAACCCTGAAATATTGACATCCACCTGTGCGAAATAGGCATTTCGCGCTACACTTTAAAGTTCAATACCCCGATGATCGACAAACTTCGTGACATGCTAATTTCGTTAGTGCAGGAGCAAGGCGCTACTTTGTATGCGGATCCGGCTCACTGTCGGGACGCTTTGCGCCTGCTGTTCTCGGGCCGACAGCGGGAAATCGAGGAATTGGTCGTTGCGTTAGAGTGCGGGATAACTGGTGTTCTCCTAAACAACTCCGCCACCCCGTTGCGTCGGTTGGTGGATGCTATGGAAATGTTAGCGCACAACCCGCAGTTTAAATATGGTGACGCATCGGTAAGCTGGGCCGCCGAATCCTGGGCGCTGGCATTGAAAGTGATAACTGCGGCGGACGTGGAACGCTATGCTGCGATGTCATTGGCCGAATTGAAAAAATTACCAGAGTATGAAGAATCTTCTCAGGTCATCAAGATCACCGCCCAGGACTCAACGAGTAAGCAGAACCCTGCGAAGGCTTGGGGGCACGATTCCGAGCCGGTTGCCCAAAAGCCTTCGCAAGGTTACAAAAGTTGGTGGGTTAAGAACTGGAAATATGGGGCATTGGCAGTTCTGGCCTTGCTGGCGCTTAGCGTCACTCTGGTCATTGGCAGCAAAATTGTGGCGCATTTTCGATCCCAAACTCAACCGACCGACGGGATTTCTGCCAAGTCTGATTCGCTGCAAGCCACACCAGTGCCGCCAGGGTCGTCCAATCAGCGGCCCATTGCCAAGGCGGATGTCTACTCCGGCGAACAAAACCGCGCGCTGGAAATTGATCGCAGCCACGGTCTGCTTAGTAACGACTCCGATCCCGATAACAATGAATTGAAAACCGTCATGGTAACGCCGCCGGTCAATGGCCGCCTGAGCGCTTTTGGACCGGACGGCTCTTTCACGTATGAACCGAATTCGGGCTTTACGGGCAAAGACCAATTCGGCTACAAGGTCAATGACGGGGAATTTGATTCGGACATCGCGACAGTACAACTTGATATTCAGTCTTCCGAGCGGCCGTCGGTAACGTCGTCAAATCAAGCCCCGCTGGCCCAGGCCGATGCTTATGCGGGCATGAAAAATACCCCGTTGGTTATTGAGCCGGGGCGAGGTCTTTTACGCAACGATTCCGATCCTGACCACCACGATCTGGCGGCAATTTTGGCAACACCGCCGAACAATGGTCAGCTCAAAGCCTTTGAGGCAGACGGTTCTTTTATTTACGAACCCGGCCCGGACTTTGTAGGTAAAGATCAGTTTAGCTATAAGGTAAATGACGGTGAATTGGATTCGGAGATTGCGACGGTCAGAATCCAAATTCAACCGGGTAAAGCTACCGTGACCGGCGAGATCAACATGCCGATGCGCGTTGGCTTTGGCAATATCGGTTCCCTTATCGGTGCCGCCCAAATCATTGGTGCCCGGTCTTTGCTAAATATCCCAGTAGAAATCAAGCTGGAAAAAGCCGTGACCGAGGATGGTCATGATTTAACCCGATACCTGGCTTTTAGCCCGGTTGATTTGGGGCCGAGCGAGCAACGCAGCGATTGCCCAATTAATATGAATCCGATTCCCATTGGCACCGGTCTGCTGTCCGGAAACTCATATAAAGGGATGTTAACATTTAAAATTAAAAACGAGAAGGAGGATTACGAAGTCCGCCGGGAAGTGGCGTTTAGTTTTGTCTACACCAATTAATTAACGTAATGGGAACGCAGAATTTTTTTGCGTTCGGTCCAGCGCGGAAAAACATTCTGCACTACAATTCAAGGAGGTTAGTTATGTATTTCAAAAAAGCTGTTGCCTGCATATTGATCCTGTCGTTTTGCCTGTCGGGGTTGAATTGTGCCTCAATCCCCAATAACCCACTGGCGCGGGTATTGGTGTGTGGCGTAGCCGGCGCAGCAGTCGGTTATTTGATCGCCGACAATTTGAAAATCAGCAACAAGAACCGGAACATTACGACGGCGGTAGCCGCTGCGGCTGGAATTGCCTTTTGCGAAATCATCCATAAACGGATGAATAAGCAGAAAAAGGTATTAGAGCAAAAATTTCCGAATGCGCAGGTAGAGAGCGTAGAGACTGAAATCAAGTATGGCGTTTTGGCGGTGCCTGGCTGCAAAATAACTTTTAACGAGGCGAAATTTGCCTTTTTTGACAAGGGCAAGGCGGAGTTGTTACCGGGAGGAAAGGATTCGCTGGCGATTTTGGCCGCGGCAATTGATCGGGAAATGCTGGTGCGTATTGGCGGGCATACGGATGCGCGCGGGGATGACGCCATGAATCAAAAGCTGTCTGAAGCCAGAGCCAATGCAGTTTATGACTATTTGATAACCAAAGGCATTACCGAAGCGCAGTTGTCTGTGCAAGGTTATGGCGAGTCTAAAACGCTTTGCGCTGAAGATACGGACGCCTGCCATACTAAAAATCGCCGCGTTGAGATTGTAATCGTGCCTTCGCAGAAGTTGGTAGCTTCTACGGAATTGCAGGCGGCGCAGGAATCAGGGATGGTGGCAAAGAATTAGTAATTCTGCCAGTCATTGTCCTGAACTTTTATTTCCTCTTTTGCTGTTGACAACAAGTTCGCCTTGTCCTATTTTAGTCATTCAATTGCAAGTAATCATCTAAACCCGGTCTAACCACCGGGTTTTTTTATCTATAACGGAGAAGCCATACCCCTCAGCAAGGAGCTGCTATGAAACCATTTCAACCCATTGACTTTTTGGATTTTGACAGCCTTTTGACGCCGCAGGAGTTGGAAATTCGGGCCAAAGCCGCCCGCTTTGCCGACGAGCATCTGATTCCCATTGCCGGCGATTGCTTTGAAAAAGGCGTGTTTCCCTTGCATCTAACGCGCTTGCTGGGCGAGCAAGGCTATTTTGGCGCGACTTTAAAAGGGTATGGCTGCGCCGGCATGGGCGAAGTGGCATACGGCCTGATCATGCAGGAAATCGAGCGGGGCGATTCGGGTTTCCGCAGCCTGGCTTCCATTCAAAGCGCGCTGGTGATGTATCCCATCTACACCTTTGGCACGGAAGCGCAGAAGCAGCGCTGGCTGCCCGGCCTGGCTAAGGGCGAACTGCTGGGCTGTTTTGGCCTGACCGAGCCGGATCACGGTTCTGATCCCGGCGGCATGGAAACATACGCGGTCAAGGACGGGAATTTTTACGTGCTAAACGGGGCCAAACGCTGGATTGGCAACGCTACGATCTGCGACGTGGCCATGATTTGGGCCAAAAATGAGCAAGGCGTCGTCGAAGGCTTTGTGGTGGAAAAAGGTACGCCGGGCTATTCGGCCAGCGAAATTCCCGGCAAATGGTCGCTGCGAACCATCATCAGCGGGGAAATTCGGCTGCAAGATTGCAGGGTGCCTGCCGCCAATCGGCTGCCGCTGGCGCAAGGCTTAAAATCGCCGCTGATGTGCTTGACCAAAGCGCGCTACGGCATTGCCTGGGGCGTGATTGGCGCGGCCATGGGCAGTTTTCATGAAACCGTGGAATATACAAAGAATCGGCAGCAGTTCGGCAAGCCCATTGCCTCGTTTCAATTGGTGCAGGAGAAGCTGGCGGAAATGCTGACCGAAATCACCAAAATGCAGTTTATGACCTTGCAACTGGGCCGCTTGATGGAACAGGGCAAAGCCAAACACTATCATGTGTCGATGGCCAAGCGCAACAACGTTCATTACGCGCTGGAGATTGCCCGCTGGGCGCGCGATCTGCTCGGCGGCAACGGCATCACGCTGGATTATGCCTGCGGGCGCCATTTGTGCAACCTGGAATCGGTTAAAACCTATGAGGGCACACACAATATCCATACTTTGGTGTTAGGCGAACATATTACCGGCATTTCGGCGTACCGTTGATTATCGCGCTCCATTTTCGTTAAATGCGCGCTATAACATTAAAAACATTTGTCTTCCGGCGTATTTGGCTTTAAATTGAAGGCGGATTATGTTATTCATGTTACTTATCTAAAATTCTTGACCCGGAAAGGAGTTCATCCCATGAGGCCACCCGCATTTAACATTGGCGTCGAAGAAGAGTTTCAAATTATTGACCCGGAGACACGGGAGCTTAAATCTTACATCACGGAAATTCTTGAGGAAGGCCGAAAAATTCTGAAAGACGACATTAAACCGGAACTGCACCAATCGGTCATTGAAGTTGGAACTCCGGTTTGTAAGTCCATAGCCGAAGTGCGTACTGAGCTAAAGCGATTGCGCCGTGAAATTATTAACCTGGCCGGACGGCATGGGCTTAAGATCGCCTCGGCAGGAACCCATCCCATTTCATCCTGGAAAGATCAGAAAATTACGCCATTGGATCGTTATGTGGGCGTGCAAAATGACATGCAAATGCTGGCCAATCAACTTCTTATTTTCGGCACGCACGTGCACATCGAAATCCCGGATCGTGAACTAATGGTCGAGACAATGAACGTGACCCGGACGATTTTGCCGTATTTGTTATGCCTGAGCGCCAGCTCGCCTTTCTGGGAAGGACGCAACACCGGCCTTAAGTCTTATCGCAGCATTATCTTCCGTGGATTTCCCCGCACCGGCATTCCGCGTATTTTTCGTTCCTGGGGTGAATTAGACGAAACCGTGCAATCGCTGATCATCACGGGCTGCATCCCGGATGGCACTAAAATCTGGTGGGATATCCGGCCCAATTGGAAGTATCCGACGCTGGAAATTCGTATTTGTGACGGTTGTACCCGTTTGGATGAAGTGGTTTGCATTGCCGCTATTTACCATGCCTTTGTCTTTAAATTTTGGAAAATGCAGCGTGACAACATGACTTACCGCGCTTTTCCCGGCCCGATCATTGACGAAAACAAATGGCGCGCAGTGCGCTATGGCCTTGACGGAGATCTGGCCGATTTCGGCAAGCTGGTGCAAATGCCGGCCCGGAAGCTGATCAAAGAGTTTATTCAACGCCATTTGGATGATGTGCTGGATGAGTTGGGCACACGGAAGGAAGTGGAGTACGCCTTCAAAATCCTGGAAGAGGGTACCAGCGCGGATCGGCAAGTTCGTGTCTTTGAAGAAACCGGCGATATGAAGGCAGTTGTGGATAATTTGGTGAAGGAAACGGCAGAAGGGGTTTTTTAAGCGGAAGTTTTAAAACTCGCCACCAAGGCACAAAAACACTAAGTTTCACAAAGGTTGTTTAAAGTTTAAAGATTCCATCTCTCTGCGAGATGGAATCTTTTTTTGTCACATTTCATAGGCTTTTGTCGACCGACCGCATGAGGGTGATGCATTCGGCCAGAAGTTTCTCGCGCGATTCGGCTAAAGTCATGTCCATCTTAATACCGGCAGCGTGGAAGTGGCCGCCGCCGCCAAATTTTTCCGCCGGTTTGGTAACATTATAGTTGTCTTTGGAGCGCAGGCTGACTTTAACGGAGTCCGGCTCTTCTTTGAAAAGGATGCCGACTCTGACGCCGCGCACCTTCATCGTGTAATTGACCAGACCCTCAATTTCAAAAGCATCCGCGCCGGTTTCGTCTTTCATCTGCTGCGTGGCGGTTAATACGGCTAACTTACCTTCTTCGTACAATTCCAGTGTGCCCAGAATAAGCGCCAGCAGGCGTACGGCAGCCACAGAAGTCACTTCGTAAATTTCTTCGTAAATCTCATGAGGACGGACGCCGGTTGCCAACAATTCGGCCAAAATCTCATGAATGCTAGAAGTCATGCAGGAAAAACGAAACGAACCGGTGTCGGTCAGAATCGCGGCGTACAAGGAGCTGGCCAGGTCTAAATCCAACGAAAGACCCAACTCTTTAACCAGCAGAAAAATTAGCTCTCCGGCCGAACTGGCTTTGGTGTTGATCAAACGCACATCGCCAAAATCGGTTTCGGTTAAATGATGGTCAATACAGATGATTTTTTTGGGCGGATTTTTTTGGGCGGCAGCGCCGACAGAACCGATGCGGTCGTAGCTATTGGTATCAACAACGATCAGCGCATCAACGCTGGAAATTAGACCGGCATGAATCGCCGCATCAAAAATCTGGATTTTGTTTTGGGCGTCCAAAAAGCGCAAATTGTCCGGCGTCGGGTCGCAGTTCAGCAGGGTCACGGATTTGCCCATTTTAGTCAGCAAGAAATACAGACCCATTTGGGAACCAATGGCATCGCCATCCGGGTGGATATGCGTTGAAATAATAAAAGACTGATTGTTATGGATAGCCGTTTTTAGCGGTTCCCAGGCATTTTTGTCGATGTTCAAGAGCGCACCTTTTTAGTTTTTGAGCTGTTACCCATGTCACTTAAAGTCCCGTGTTTTTTCGTAAACTTTTCCATCAATAAATAGCTTTAACAGGTCGGCATCTAACTTGCCCTCATTGACTTCATAGTTCAGGATTTGCAACGCTCTATCAGCCGGGACGGCCGGTTTATAGGGCCGATCACTGGCGGAGAGGGCGTCGTAAATATCCGAAATGGTCATCATTCGCGTTTGCAGCGGTATATCACGCGCCATAAGATTGTTGGGATAGCCGGAGCCGTCCAATTTTTCGTGGTGGCCATAGGCGATTCTCGGCACATCACGAATTTCCCCTGTCCAGGGAATTTTTGATAAAAACTTAAATGTATGGGTCACATGGGAGCTGATTTCCGAGCGCTCTTCCTCGTCCAGCGTGCCGCGCCGAATGGACAAGAACCGCACTTCATTGGAGTCCAGTAAAGTTTGTGGTCGTCCGTAAATATCTTCGTATGTTTCATGGGCAATCTCCAGCAGACGTTCAAAACTGCCGTCATCCAGAACGGTTGGCTCGTTGGCGCCACTGACAAACTTAAGATAATCATCCAATTTAGCGATTTCCCGCTCTAAATCCAGATCAAATTTGCTCAGATGGGATAAAAAGGCTTCACGTCCGGCAGTTAGTAGAAATTGAAGCTTGCGTTTTTCATGCTGCCATTGCACGGTACGCCGCGCAAAATCAAAGCGATTCCGAATCAAAACCATGTCGTGCTCATACAGTTTTTTGGCTTTGACTAACACTTTCTCGCGTACGCCGACTTTACCAAAATCATGCAAGAGCGAGGCATAGCGAATTTCTTTGACTTGATCCCGGGTGAACTTGACATCCCGAAATCGCCCATCGTCACAGCGATCAACAATTTCAGCCAGGCCGACTGTCAAAATCGCCACACGCTGCGAATGGCCGGACGTCGCGGGATCGCGCGATTCCACCGCCGAAACGGAGGCCTCTACAAATCCTTCAAACAAACTTTGGATACTCTTGTAGAGCCGATTATTTTCGATGGAAACCGCAGCCTGGCTGGCCAGCGAACTAACTAAGCGCTCGTCGTTGTCGTCAAAGGAAATGACAACGTCTTCGACGATGGAAATAGGGACAAGCTCCATGCCGCGCACCGGCTTCTTGTTGATGAGCTGAATTACACCAATGACGCGGCCGGTGTGGTCTTCCATCGGCACGGCCAACATAGATTTGGTGCGATAACCATGCTGCTCGTCAAAGCTGCGATTTTGTCGGAACTTGGATTCGGGCGGAAGATGATAAGAGTCTTTTAAGTTGACCGCTTTTTTAGTCAAAGCAACATAACCGGCAATACTTTTTTCGGTCATGGGCATGGTAAACTCGATGTAGTTATTGCTTTTCAGGGTCTCGTTTTGCGACAGTTTGAAGAGCAACGTGTCGTTATTCTGCACCAGATATAGAGTTGCCGAATCCGCAGTCGTAATTTCGCGACTTTTTTGCAGGATCATGTTTAGCAGCGTTACATGGTCGCGCTCGGCTGAAAGCTGATTGCCGATATGAATCAGTTCACCAATTTCTTTATGTCGCCGGGTCAATTGGCGGTTGATCTGCAACATCTCCAATTGCATCCGGATATGATTCAAAGCATTCCTGACCGTTTTAAACATCTGCCGTGAAGAAAACGGCTGTACCAGATAATCATAAACCCATTCCTCGTCGGCCAGACTGGATTGCTCCATCCGATCCGAGGCGGCTACAAGAAGAATACCAATATCGGAGCGAACCCGCTTTTTCAGCGATTGGCCAAAATCCATGCCGCTGTTGGCTAAAAATTCCGGGTCAATCAGAAAGAGTTTGGGCAAGTCATCTTCCGGCAGGTCGCCGACGCGCAACTCCGCCGCCAACAGGATCGCTTGCAGATTTTCGCGCTCAAAAATTGGCACGTACTTGGCTAATCCGGTATTTTTTGTATAGTAGAGATGCGCGATTTTTTCGGAGGAATCTTTCATACCAACCATTGCCGTAAAGTTTTCAGGCTGTGTTCATCATCAAAAATGGCCGCTATCGGCAGTTCAAAACCGGGAATTGTCTCGGATTTCAACAGGCCGCTGTCGCTCTTGATTTGTAAACGATATATCTCGCCGTCTAACAAATATTGTTCGACAGTTCGTGCGGTCGAATTGATGATCCAATATTCTTGTATGCCGTGGGCGGCATAATCTTCAAATTTAACGCCGCGATCATTTTTTTCGGTGGACGGCGACAGGATTTCGACAATCAAATCCGGCGCGGGAAACAGCATCTGCCCCGGCGTGAATTGCGCCGCTTTAGCCGAGCCAAAAAAGCAAATATCCGGTTCATAGTCATTGCGCGTCAGCGAAATCATCTGCTTTTCCACGCCGACAAAACCCAGGCCGAATCTTTTAACATACACGGTCATCATCGACGATATATTTGACGATGCTCGCAAATGCTCGACACGCACCGGCGAATGCAGAACGACCTCGCCGTTGATGAATTCGGCCTTATCGCTTTCGGCAATGTCATGATAAAATTGAAGTCGTCGGGCGCGCTCGGCTTCCAAAACACGCTGCGCCCGCTCGACATACAGCTTTAATTGCGGCGTCGCCACAAATTCTTCATACGTAATTGCCATGACAAATTCCTCTGAAATAAACCTGACAGGTTTTCAAAACCTGTCAGGTTTGGTCGCGCTTCTGATTATCATTTGACGCATTCACCCAAAGCAAGTGTTGAATAAAATTATGCAGTGGGCAATTTTTCTGCGTTCAAGGCAATTTCCACAAAAGTGCGCAGGCCAAAGCCGTTGGCGCCATCGCATTGATAATACTTCCATTTGTTCATCTGAAAAGCAACGCCGGCAATATCTAAATGCGCCCATTGGACGCCTTCCGGTAAAAACTCCTGCAGAAACAACGCGGCATTGACCGGATTGCCGGGCCGTCCGGCGGAATTGTTGATGTCGGCGGCATAGATGTTCAGCCGCTCGCGATATTCAGGCGGCAGCGGCATTCGCCAGAACTTTTCGCCTACAGCCTGGCCGCAGGCAATGACGTGCTGGGTTAATGCGTCCGTGCCCCAAATCCCGCCAATGCCTTTGCCGAGGGCGATCATTACCCCGCCGGTAAGCGTAGCAATATCAATAATATGCGTGGCTTCCATTTCTCCGGCTTTGGCAAAGCCGTCGGTCAGCACGATGCGGCCTTCAGCGTCCGTATTATCCACGTGAATATGCTTGCCATTTTTGGCTTTGATAATTGTGCCCGGATTAATGGCGTTGCCGTCGGTGCAGTTTTCGGCGGCGGCGATAATGCCGGTAAAACGGATCGACGGCTGCATTTGGGCAATGGCTTGCATGGCGTACAGCACAGCGGCTGCGCCGCCCATGTCGCTTTTCATGTGCCACATTTCGGCGGCGGCTTTAATCATAATGCCGCCGGTGTCAAAGGTGACGCCTTTGCCGACTAAGGCAACATGGGTGTTGCTGCCGGCTTTTTTCGGCTTGTACTCAAGGGTGATGAGGCGCGGCGGATTGGGGCTGCCCTGACCGATGGCTATCAGGCAGTTGTAGCCTTGCTTCTTAAGTTGATCTTCCTTTAAGACCGAACATTTAAGGCCAAACTCTTTGGCTATTTCCTGGGCGAGATCCGCCATAATGGCCGGTGTTAAAGCATGTGATGGTTCGTTGGTGATGTCACGGGCCAGATTAACACAATCGGCAGTCATGCCGGCGTGGCTTAAAGCCGTTTCGATGTGCTTTTTCCGACTTTTATCGACGACGATTTCGACCGCGACATCGTTTTTGCTTTTCTCATTTTTATAGCGGTCAAACGAATAGTCGCCAATGGTCAAGCCTTCTACCACCGGGCCGATAAACTCTGCGCCGTCTGCGCCATTGAGCAGCACAGCGACCGACTTGCAGCCATAATCCTTAATATAGGCCGATACGCCCGAAGCCGCTATCCGCACGGCGTCGGAATTATCATAATATTTGACCAAAGCTGTCGAAGTTACCAGCAAGAACTTGGTGTCTGCGTCATCGCCCAGCGCTGTAAAAAACGGACGCTTATAGGTTTTGTCGGCAAACCTGGCCGCGGCATCGTTTATCCAATACGCGATTTTGGCATTATCGCTGACACCAATTTTTTTATCGCCGGCCAAGATGACTACCAGCAAATCCGCTTTCAGTTTCGAAACAGGCTTCAGTGAAGCCGTGAAGTTTTTTGATGTCAACCCCATTGCAAAATCCTTTCCTGAGATTTTAAAGATTTAAAATTACGGACAGATATGTGCTTTTTGAAAAGTGCCTAATGTCTTACTGAAATTCAACGCTACAAATTACCGTCAAATCTTCCGCTTGTCAACCCGCTTTTGTGCGCTAAATGAAAAAGCCCGTCAGTGAAAGCAACCCGCGGCTTTGTGGCGAAACCTTACGAGTACTACTCCGTTCCAAGCGGCAAATCCGGCATGCTGTCATTCAGTAAACATTACAGCGTGCCTTAACTTAATGCTATTGAGTATGTACTCAGGTATTGCTTTAAACTTTAAACAAGTTGCAAATTTATTTATTTTGGTTATAATTGTTATGAAATTAACCATTGGCGCTCTTCAAAAGTTAAAGGATTATATTTGTATGGAGAACAACCTAAAACTTAAGCGATTGGCCGATTGGGGCATGTTTACCAAAACACCGGTAATTATTTCCGGGCCTTGCAGCGCCGAAACCGAGCATCAAACCATGGAAACAGCGCGGCAGGTGGCAAAGCAAAATGTCCAGGTGATTCGCGCCGGCATCTGGAAACCGCGCACCCGGCCTAATATGTTTGAAGGTGTCGGCACGATTGGCCTGGAATGGCTGCGGGCGGCCAAAGCGGAAACCGGTTTGCCGGTCACAGTAGAGGTCGCCAATGTCAAACATGTTTATGAAGCGCTCAAGTTTGGGGTAGACATTTTGTGGATCGGCGCGCGCACGACGGTCAACCCATTCTCAGTGCAGGAAATTGCCGATGCCTTGGTGGGTGTCAACGTACCGGTGTTAGTCAAAAACCCCATTAACCCGGACTTGGACTTGTGGATCGGCGCTATTGAGCGTATTCATCAAGCCGGCATTGATCGTATCGGTGCGGTGCACCGCGGCTTTAGCAGTTTCAAAAAAACAAAATATCGTAATCCGCCGAGTTGGGAAATCCCCATCGAACTCAAGCGGCGCATCCCCGAAATTCCGCTATTTTGCGATCCGAGCCATATCTGCGGCGATCGCAAACTGTTGCGCCCCATTGCCCAAAAAGCGATGGATTTGGAATTTGACGGCCTGATGATCGAGTCGCACATCAATCCGGATAAAGCCTGGAGCGACGCCAAGCAGCAGATCACTCCGGAAGACCTGGGCAAGCTGCTAAGTCAATTGGTGTTCCGGCATGTGGCGCTGCGTGACGCCGAATCGGAATTGGCCGAGTTACGCCGTCAAATCGACCATTTTGACAATCAGGTGATCGAAGTTTTAGCCGGTCGGATGAATGTGGTGCGCGAAATTGCCCGGGTTAAAAAAGACAACAACATTACCATCCTCCAGACCAAACGCTGGGATGACATCATCAAAACACGGCTAAAAAAAGGCGCCGACCTGAAATTGACGGAAGATTTTGTTAAAGATTTATTGGGGCTGATTCATCGCGAGGCCATTCACATCCAGACCCATGTGCTTAATGCGGACCTGGGCGCAGATTTGCCGGGCGCAAAGGAAGATTAAATATTTCCATCCCAACCAAACCGCCAAAATCGGTAGCGAGCCTGATTGTGACGTCCAATAAAGCCTCTGAGTTCTTCCAAGATCCAATCATCGCTACAGCGATTTTGGACCGGTTGCCTCATCATGGCGCGATCATCCATTCAAAGTATATTTGGAATGGCTTTTTGTTTCATCTATGTTCAATATCCTGAATCAAAAAAAAGGAGCGTGGCGTGAGTTACCATTTTCGCAATCTGATATTTGAAGGCGGCGGCGTTAAAGGAATTGCCTATGTTGGCGCTATCGAAGAGCTTAGCCGATTGGGCATTTTACCGCAAATTACGCGCGTAGGCGGCACATCCGCCGGCGCCATTAATGCCGTTTTGGCGGCGCTAAACTGTAGTCCCGAGGAAATACGCCAAATTCTATGGGAGTTAAACTTCAACAGCTTTTTGGACGATTCGTGGGGAATGATGCGCGATTCCAAACGTCTGCTTAAGTCGTATGGTTGGTACAAAGGCGATTTTTTTCGAGATTGGATAGGCAAAATTATCCGCGATAAAACGGGCAGCGCCGATACAACTTTCGAAGAGATTGAGGCGCTTAAGCTTAAGGAAAAGCAGCATTTTCGTTCTCTCTTTGTGATTGGCACAAACTTGTCTAC
>CAYOLL010000140.1:0-16212 GCA_964404765.1 uncultured Gemmatimonadota bacterium
ATTGCGCATTATTGTCAACTTCGATTGATTTCCGTAAAAAAGTTCGAAGAGCCAACTTTTTCTACATCAATAACGGGGACGCTACATTTACGACCGCCAATTTTCGAAATTTCGTTTATTTTGTCGGTCGAGCCGAAGGCGACTTTATCGTGCCGAATTGGATTGATTACGACAATGACAATGACGAGGATTTATTTCTGGCCGGGGGTAGTAATCTACTTTCAACGCAAAGCCAAAAAAATCTGTTGTTCCGAAATGATGGTTTTGCGGTAACCAAACCGGACAGTATTATTATGACGGAAATAACCGATGGGGCTATCGTCACTGATAGAGAGCCCTCTAACAGCAGCGCTTGGGCGGATTATGACAATGACGGGGATTTGGATGTTTTTGTGACTAACGGCAGCACATCGCTCAAATCAAATAATTCGCTTTATCGTAATGATGGAAATGATCTTTTTACCAAAATAACTACCGACGTAGTTGTCAACACGAAAAACTTTGGTCAGAGCGCGGTTTGGGGCGATTATGACAACGATGGCGATAAAGATTTATTTGTTACCACGTGCTGCGGGGATACAAACGGCTTTTATGCCAATAACGGCGATGGCTCTTTTACCAAAATGCAGGGGATTCCAATAGTCAGCAGCGCTCGTGACGGGCGAAGCGCAAGTTGGGCCGACTATGACAATGACGGATTTTTAGATTTATACATAGCCGATTATAGTGGAATCAATCACTTATTCCACAACCTCCGCAATTCCAACCATTGGATAACCGTGCGACCCCGTGGCGTAGTGTCGAACTTCTCCTCGATTGGCGCACAGATTAGAGTTAAAACAGGTCAAGGTTGGCAAATGGATGAAGTTGTCAGCAACTCCGGCTATGGCGCGTCCAATAGCCAGGATATCCACTTCGGGCTGAAAGATGCCACCAGCATTGATTCGCTGGTTATTTCCTGGAAAGTCAAAGCGCCTGGTTGGGAACACGGTATTACCAGAGTTTTTACGAATGTTGCCGTAGATCAAATTCTGGAAATTCGGGAGATTGATCCGCCGTCGGTCATTGATTCAACCTTTACCCTGTCGACCAGTGTGCCTCTGCAAGGCGACTCTCTGCTCATTTCGACCAGGATAAAAAGCGTCACCCGCCCGCAAGCGCGGCTAATCTATGGCCGCAGTTGGCAATCGCCTGCCGATGGCGATACTCTGTTGATGAATATTGTAGCAGAAGGTGATGGCTTTGCCGTGCTTGATACGATCCCAAAACAAGATGTAACCTATGAAGGTTTATGGTATTACATTGTGCTCGATAATGAGGCCGGTCGAAGCTACTACCCGTCATCCGGTCAACCGCAGCACGTCCCGGTTCGTATTACGGACTTTTCCGACCTGTTTACAATCAGCCGCTACCCAAATGGTATTCCGAAAGGTTCTTGGTGGCTCGTATCGCTGCCATTTGAAGGGATTATCGACCTTAACGCTGCGTTAGGGCCGCAGGAATTTAACTCTGCCAAAGAGCCGACCAATTGGCAGACAATATATTATGAACCGGAGCGTGACCCCAACCCCATTGTATCGGATACGGAAATGACCGGTTCTCGCGGTTACGCCATCTATCATCGCCTGAACAAAACCTACTTTCCCAAAACTAACAACGCTGTCACCCATGATCCGGCGACCGCCTTTAAATTTGTGCTTAAACCCGGCTGGAATCTTATCGGCTGGCCCTTTGGCTATAAAGCGACCATTATCAACATGGATACAACTTACGCAAATGCAATTTGGGAGCGCGGCGTCGCCGGATGGGATTCTACGGTTACCGAGCTGAAACCCTTTGGCGGTTATATGATTTTTAATCGTCAAGGAGTTGTTCCAATTGAGCGGGTGGTGCAAATTGCGACCCGGTCCCAAGCCGGACAAGCGGCTTCAGTATCAGTCAAGCCTTTGCGCAATTGTCTCTGGACCCTGCAGCTAAATGTAAAAACCACAACAATGGCAGATATCTATAACTTTGCCGGCACGGCTGCTGTCGGTCAAACAGGCGCTGACGCCCTGGACATTATTGAGCCAATCAGGCTGGGTGATGAAATTTCCGCATATTTTGAGCGCCCAAATCAGCCGTTGCTGGCAGCCGATATTCAGCCGGCGTCATCGGAAGGGAATGTGTGGGATTTTACCGTCATGCGCCCAAAACACGAGGCCGCCGTTACGCTCAATTGGATCGCCACCGATTTGCCGGCAGCTTATTCCGCCCTGCTGATTGATATTTCCAATAATCAAGAAGTTCCGATTCCCGCTGCCGCCGGAAGCTATTCCTTCGCTTGTCGGCCCACCCATCACTTCAAGCTGCTGGTCGGAACGCCGGCTTTTATCGGCGGACAGCAAGAGCAGATTCTGGCGGGACTTCCCAGATTATTGGAAATGTCGCAAAACTTCCCCAATCCTTTTAATCCGACCACAACCATTCGGGTGGCGCTGCCAAAGGCCGGCCCAATCACCCTTAATGTTTATAATCTGGCCGGTCAATTAGTCACGACATTGTTGGAGGGCGAACACGAAACCGGCCGGTATGAAGTTCACTGGGCGGGTCGTAATAAAGCGGGTGGTTTTGTTAGCAGTGGCGTCTATTTCTATCGTCTGCAGACACCGTACGGCCGCCAAACCCGAAAAATGTTATTTCTCAAATAAGGGAGTAAAAAATGGGCAAAAGAATACCACCAAAAGCGCAACTTTTTTTGGCGCTGCTGCTCAATTTCATGATCGCCGGAACTTTAAGCGGTCAGACGCCAACTGCGCCATTAATCGTCAACTCGAATATAAAAGGCTGCACGATTTTCCTGAACTCAGCGCCATTGGATCAGGTAACGCCCGCATTTTTTACGGACTTTGCGGTGGGCGAACACACTTTAACAGTGGTTGCGCCTTATGGTAAAGCGCAGGAGGGCAAAGTTACGGTTGAAGCTGATAAGCGTAATGAATTGCATATCGACTTCGCGGTGGGAAATCTGGAAATTACTTCTAATATACCCGTAGATTCGCTGTATATTAACAATATTCCGACGGACCCAAAAACACCAGCGGCTTTTCATAACTTAAGCGAAGGCAATTATACGTTAACAACTGTTGAAAAATATGGTCAGCGTCTCAGCCGCAGCATCTCTTTACCCGCTAACGAAACGACGCGTATTGCAATGAACTATGCCCTGGCTGATTTGGTGATTGGCTGCAAGCAACAAATTGGAAAAGTATATCTGAATGGCCAATTAACCGGCCAATTGACCCCAGCTATTTTTACCAATCTGCCGGAAGGTTTATATCAGATTATTATCAAAAGTGACGCCGGGCAGTTAACCCATAATACGCTTCTTAAACCCGGCCCGGACAATCGCATTGAATTGGGTTATCCGCCAAAGGACAAAAAATGGCATTATATCATCGGCGCGGCGACCCTGATTACTGCCGGAACGGTTTACTTTGCTCTAAAGCCGGACGATAAAAAAGAGCGGCCGGGTATTCCGCCTTTTGAATTGCCAAAAAAACAATAGCCGGCGGCATTCAGGCCGGTCGGGTCTTACCAAGGCTTTAAAGATTGGGTTGGCGATCAGCAGGTGATTCGATCTCGATATACGTGCCGCTGTCCAACAGGCCCTCGCCGCTGTCTAACCATTCCTCGAAGACGCGCAGTAATTCCTGCCGGGTGTGGTGGCGGCCTTCCAGTTTTTTCAGCAACCCCGACAACTGCCGCCGCACCTTTTTGATCTTGCCTTTAAGCGCCTGATTCACATGATAGATCACATCAGGCTGAAGAATCTGCTCCAACTGCTCCAGCAACAAATCGAGCGGCAAATCGGCCTGCAAATTCAACAAATCCTTGAGCGGCTGCTCTGGTACTTCCTTCCGCACATCCAGCATCGTTTCCAGATAGTTGTTCAAGCGCGTCCAGATATGGCGGTCGGTTTGGATCATTTGAACATATTCGCGCACGCTGGCTTCCAGACGGGCTTCCAACTCCGTCGCCGCAATGGTCGCAGGCGGATCGCCCAACGCAAAGTTGCAGCGGCAGCGGGGATGAAGGCGCAGGCTGTTTCGGTCAAAGGTAACGCACAAATTTTCGACGGCTTTATCCAGCGCGCGGTCAATCACCGTGTAACCCTGTTTGACCGGAATATCCGTTAACTGCGCCAATCGGCCTAATACGCCAAAGGCCCGCGACCGGCGCAGCGCTTCAATCCGCCCGATGTCAATGGAGGCATTGCGCTTTTGATGCTCAGCCTCATAAGCCTGAAGATACCGATCTTGAAAAAAGGCAAAGTTTTCCTTCAGTTTTTCGATGCCGCCATACAAAATCAAATCGTCTGATAAATCAAAACGAGATGCATCCAAATCTTGCCGTATTTGCCGTAAATCGGCCAGCGGCTGCGTGTCGGGAATGGTTAGCGCCGGATTGTTCAGATAGCGCTTGATAGTCAAAAAATGGTCCTGATCGCGCTTAAAAAAAGCGGAAATCCGCTTAAAACCTTCCACAGCCTGGGTGGCATCGTCGCTGTCTCCCAGCGCGGCAGATAACCGTTCCAACCCGGATTTTGACGGCTGCTGCGGATCGATGGCCTCATTTAAATGGGTCATGGCCTGCATCAGCGCATTCAGACGATCCATCGGACCGACGCGGTCGCTCATCTCCCGGCTTAAGCGCTCAACCTGATTATGGATATGCTGCACGGCCTGCTCATTTTTCTGGCGAAACTGCCGGAAGCCGTTCCAGATCTGCTCCTGCGCGGTCATGTTATAAGCGTCGATTGCCGCGTCCAAAAGCAAATGGGCCAATTCGATCACCCGCCGCTGCTTGTCCGCGGCAATCAGTTGTCCCAGCGTCAGCGTATCCACCGCTTGTGACAACGGCAGCCGCGCTTTTTCCAGATTAACCGGACTGATGCCTTTGTAGCCGATGACATAGCCTTCGCGAATTAAACCGGCCAGCAGCAGTTCAAAAACAGGCCGCGTCAGACCATACTCCGATTTGCGCAGCGATTGGTATAAATCTTCTAATTTGAGATGTTGCTCAAGCATAGTTTTAGAAAACGGGTGGATAGGCGATAGATTGTGGGCTTTTTGGTCATACTCTGAGCCACGACCTACAGCCTACAGTTTAACGACCTAAAAGTCTAAATGGTTAAGCGGTTTTAAAAAAACGTGGCAGCGCAATTGTAAAGGAACTGCCTTTATCAATTTGACTGGAGACCGTCACACTACCCCGATGCAGCTCCACAATACGCTTGACTAATGACAGCCCCAAACCGGTGCCGCTGGTTAAGCGGGCCTTACTTTCGCACTGAAAAAATTTATGAAATATTTTCGGTAAATCTTCTTCGGCAATGCCATAGCCAAAGTCCTGCACGACAATAAAAACAGTATCGGATTCCGCCGTAATGCGGATATTTACACGATCATCCATGCTTTTAACACAGAAACTGGCGTTTTCTAACAACTCATCCAAAGCGCGGATCAACAACTCAACCTGACCACGAATATAAAGCGGCTCATCCGCCATGAGTGGGACAATTTTGAGTACCGTCATCCACTTACTGATTACGTTTTGGACAACTTCCTGCGCTAACAGAACCGACGACGCATCCATAAAATCATCGGTATCCGTCAATTGCTCCAATCGCGTCAGCAGGATAAATTTTTCCAGCAGCAATTCCATCTCATGCGCGGTATTATCCATTCCGGTATAAATGCCGGAAATTTGTTCGCCGGTCATGGTGGCTGAGGACTCTTTAAGCTGATGAATCCAGCCGCGCATGTGCGTCAGCGGCGCACGTAATTTTTGGCTCAGATAGTTAAGAATCTGCTCGCTGACATTTTCCTTTTCCCGCTCGGTATGACTGCGTAATTGCTCAATTCGACGCAAGCGGCCCCGCACGGTAGACACTAAATCCTTTGGACTAAACGGCTTGACAATATAATCGTCCGCTCCCATTTCCTTGCCTAAGCGAATATCTTCCTGAGTACCTTTGGCAGTTAAAAATATAAATGGAATATGGGAAGTGCGTGGATCTTCATGAACTTTATCGTGAAGCTGATAGCCGTCAACCCGCGGCATCATCACGTCCGTTACAATCAAATCCGGCAAACGCGTTTGCAGAATATCCAGCGCATATTGGCCGTCATCAGCAGTTAATACTTCAAGACCCTCCAACTGCAGTGTCCGACTAATTGTAAATAAAATCGTCTTGGAATCTTCAACAACTAAAACGGTCTTTTTCATGGGACTCCTTCACAGCGCGATAAATCGCAGATTCGTAGCTCAAAATTCACGGTTCAAAATGTGCATCATTACGACTTCCCCGCGTCTAAGACAATTATACCGTAAAATCAGCCCATTAACAACTAAAAGTTTTATGCTGACAGTGGCGGAATCGCAAAATTTATTTTGCCTGGAAAAGAGATTGACACTATAATCATCTTGCTCTATTATTAGAGCCGAACAAACGAAGGTTAACTTTCACATCGAGGTCACGCATGATCCCGCTTATTGTCGATCAACAAACCTTTACGGCCAACCGCATCTTCTGCGTTGGACGTAACTACGTAGCCCATGCCCAAGAGCTTAAAAATGAAGTGCCGGATACACCGGTTATTTTTATGAAACCGGTTTCGGCGTTAGTCCTGCCTGATCAATCCGTGCCTTTTCCTGCCCACGGCGCAGATCTGCACCATGAAGTTGAAGTCGTTATCTTGATTGGACAAGCCGGGCGCGCGCATACCCCGGCGGAAGCGGCTTCTCTCATCAGCGGCTTGACGCTCGGCCTGGACTTGACCTTGCGCGATGTACAAAACAAGCTAAAAACGAAGGGCCTCCCCTGGGAATTGGCCAAAGCCTTTGACGCCAGCGCTATGATTGGCCATTTTACACCGTATACGCCGGCCATCGACCTGACGAGCCTGAGTTTTGCCTGCCATGTTAACAATGAACTGCGGCAACAGGGCTGTACCGATCAAATGATTTTTCCGATCCAAACACTGCTGGTTTTTATCAGCTCCATTTGGCAGCTTCAGCCAGGCGATTTGATTTACACCGGTACACCCGCCGGTGTCGGGCCGCTCAAACCCGGCGATCAGATTACAATCTCCGCTGATTGGGCCGGGCGCTTTAGCTGGAACATTCGTTGAATTCCCCCCATCCACTATTATTTTAGCAGGAGGTTACCCTTCATGAAAACTGAGATTAATCGTCGCCGCGCCAAGATTGTCTGCACCCTTGGGCCCAGTTCCACGACCAAAGAGCAGATTATGGCGCTGGCTAAAGCCGGCATGGATGTCGCGCGGCTTAATTTTTCGCACGGCAGCCACGAACATCATCAAGCTTTGATCCGTACGATTCGTGAAATTTCCAAAGAATTGGACCGCCCGCTGGCCATTTTACAAGATTTACAAGGCCCAAAAATTCGAATCCAGACGTTTGAAAAAGGTCAGATCGATCTACCGACAGGCGCAAAATTCACTTTGACCACCCGCGCGATCGTCGGCAATGAGCAAATCGTTTCGGTTTCTTATCCGGGATTCGTCAATGATGTAAAAAAAGACGGAGTCGTTTTGTTAGATGACGGCCTTTTTAAATTAATTGTAGAAGAAATTGTTGGACAGGACGTGCATTGCCGGGTCGAATTTGGCGGAATTTTAAAAGATAAAAAAGGCCTGAACTTACCCGACGCCATCTTATCCATTGAAGCGTTAAGTGAAAAAGATATTGCCGATCTTCATTTTGGTCTGGCGAATGGCGTCGATCTGATTGCCCAATCGTTTGTGCAAAAACCGGAAGATGTGCTGGCTTTAAAAAAACTAATCAAAGACGCCGGCCATGACACGCCGGTGATTGCCAAAATCGAAAAGCCGCAGGCCGTGGACGCGATTGAGGAGATTTCGGACATTGCCGATGCGATCATGGTCGCGCGTGGTGATCTGGGTGTGGAGTGTCCGGTGGAGCACGTGCCGCTCATGCAGAAGAAAATCATCGCCGTCTGTAACCAAAAAGGCACGCCGGTCATTACGGCCACCCAAATGCTGGAGTCCATGATTAAGAATCCGCGTCCCACCCGAGCCGAGGCCACCGATGTGGCCAATGCCATTCTGGACGGCACCGACGCGGTCATGCTCTCCGGCGAAACTGCGTCAGGCGCGTTTCCGGTACAAGCCGTCGAAACAATGGTGCGCATTATCGAAATGACGGAGAAAAACCAGGAAGTGAAGTGGGCATTGCGGCGGCGCAAAGCCGGTGAGACCTATCCCATCGCCTATGCCATTGGCTACTCCGCTTGTCACAGCGTGGATCTGGTCAATGGCGCGGCAATTGTAGCTTTTTCACAAACCGGCTCCATTGCCCGGATGATTGCCCGTTTTCGGCCCACGCGTCCGATCATTGCCATTACCCATCGCGAAGCGACTTATAATCGTCTGGCCTTGGTCTGGGGTGTCCGCGCCTTGCGGGTGGACCTCTTCGACACATCGGTCGACGAGACCGTCACCCATGTCATCGAGCTCTTGAAAAAGCGCGGCGTAGTTGAGTCCGGCGACACATTGATTTTCACTGCCGGTGTTCCGTTCGAGAATCGCTCGCCCACGAACATGATTCGGCTGGAGAAAGTGGCGTGATTGCTGACCGCAGCAGGATCAGGAAACTTTCTGCATATAGCGTGGTATGCCGGTTTATTCGAAAAGAATTCTTTCAGAATATTCAGCGTGACAATTTAGTAGCTTTCCTTAACGTAATGACATTAAAATTCCATTAATAAAAAAGGATCAATCTATGACAACAGCAAAAGTCACCTGGACTGAAAAAATGCAATTTGTCGGACATGGCGAATCCAACCATGCCATCGTTCTGGATGCGGCGGATGATGTGGGCGGACAGGGTACCGGGGCTCGGCCGTACGAGCTTTTTCTGGTCGGATTAGCCGGGTGTTCGGCGATGGACACTATCTCAATTTTACAAAAAAAGCGCCAGAATGTGCTGCATTTCGAAGTTTCAGTAAACGCCGAGAGAGCTGACGAGCATCCTAAAGTATATACCAAAATTCATCTTAAATACCGCCTGGAAGGACACGGAATTAACCAGGAAGCCGTTCGGCGTGCGGTTGAATTGTCACAAGCCAAATACTGCGCGGCGTATGCCACTCTGTCCAAAGCAATAGAAATTTCTCATAGCTTCGAAATTGTCGAGTCAATACCATCGCCCGCATAAGTTTAAATAATCTTTCTCACATTTATCGGCAAGGAAAAAAACGCCATGAATAACGTATCTTTCGCATTACGCCTGACTACTTTGGCTTTAGCTATTGGAATTGGGCAGTCAGCTTGCCAAAAATCCGACCCAAATAATACCGGTCAAGGCCCCCAACCCGTTCCCATGCAACAGGTTGGCCAAACCAAATTAGCCCCTTCGCACGAAAGCGCGGCGCCGGCAACAACAACGCCCGGCAGCAAAAAAATTGATTTTGTATTAAAAGATTTGGATGGAAAGGATTTGAAATTTGCCGACTACGCCGGCAAAGTTGTTATTGTCGATTTTTGGGCAACCTGGTGCGGCCCATGTGTCAAGGAGATTCCGGAATTTGTTGAATTACAAAAAGAATATGGCGCCAAGGGCTTCCAGATGATCGGTATTTCTGTCGATCAGCAAGGGCCGGATGTTGTTAGAAAATTTATCGCTGAAAAAGGCGTCAATTACATTAACGCCATGGTAACGCCTGAAGTTGCCAGTCTATTTCAGGCTTATGACGGTCAGCCGATCAACGGGATTCCGACCACCTATATTATCAATCAAAAAGGCGAGATTCATAAAAAACTGGTTGGAATGCGCGAAAAATCCGAGTTTGAAGCTGAAATTAAAGCCCTGCTTTCAGCCAGTTAAACCACTACTACGATATTCGATATTCAACCTAACGCTGTTCAACTTCCCGAATCATTTCGCGCAATTGGGTATTTTCCGGTTCTAACTGCAGCGCGCGCCGCCAGGATTTCAGGGCATTATTATAGTCGCCCAATTTAAAATAAATTGAGCCAAGCCTGGTATGGGCCATCGTCAAATTTGGTGTCAGTGCAATCGCTTGCTCACACTCTTTTTTGGCCAGATCGAATTTGTTCTCATAAAAATAGATGAAGGAGTTATTCAGATAATTCACACTCCGATTTAAACGGGCATAATCAATCTGCGGTGTTTGCGGACGACTCTCCAATTCTTTAATTCGCTCTTTTAACCGATAAAGCTCAGCCTCAGAAGCTACGTACTGCTGAAAACGCTCGTCATCCTCGTCCATCGCTTCCCGCAATCGGGCAATCTGTTGCTGGCGATGTTGTAAATCGGCATCAGCATCTTCTAATTCTTTAAGACACTCCTCCAGTTGAAAACGCAGCCGCTCCGCCTGTCGTTCAACACGGCTGGTCTTACGTTGCGGCGCCAGTGGCGCTTGATAGCTCAACCCGATATGCAGCGCTGTGGCATCTTCAAATGTATTTTCGGACTTGCCAAGATGGTCCAGACCGCGAACGCCGGCGACCAAGGCAACTTCGTGCCAGGGCTGCGCCCACAAACCGGCGTACGCGCTGCGGCCATCAAATTCCAGGGACAAACGCAACGGACCCATTTTCTGTTGCAAACCGGCAAAAACGCCTTGCATATCTTCGGCCAGGCCGTTGTCATCACTCTTAAAGTAGCCATTGCCCAAACCTATAATAAAGCGGGTTGGCTGGCGTTTGCTCAGCCAAAAAGTTTTCCCGACTACACCATAAGCCGAAGCTGAGGATTCCGTTTCAGTCGGGATGCCCAGACCGGCCACATATTTTTCGCGATCCGATAACTGGCGGACACCGAACGCTAAATCCGGTATGTACTTTTTCTCGCGCAGAGCTTGAAAAGCAATAGCATAGCCAACCCCATCCGTCGTTACGGCGGCATTGTAAACATCCAAACCAATTTCTAAATAATCTGCCAGCCCAAACCGTAAGCGCATGTTGCTGGCCTGCTGCCACTTACCGGTTGTATCACGAAAAGCCAGCCAATCTCCGCCAAGCTCAAAGTTCAGGTGTGGCACGACCACAGCTTCCGGGATTGCCAGCGTCGTAAAGCTTTTAGCTAAGCCCGGACAAGGCTGGACAATACAGATTAAAACCACAATAGCCAAGATGAACATTTGCATTTTTTCCTCGTCTTAAATTAGCGTAGCGCACATCGAAAACGGTTTGTGTAGACTGGCATACTCCTACCGTCCACATTTACTTTAGCAGAGGTTCCATACTTTATCAACTTGATTTTTGATGTAAAAGACTTAAATTGCAAAGAAGATGTGTTAAATTTTTAGCCTTTTTATAAAATTACCGTCTGACATTTGTGCTTGTACAATAACGCGCCTGCTCTCTACCTACTCGGCGGTTAAAAATTTGCGGTTTGGCGCGTGATGTAATACAGATAGGTATAGGAGTACGTCCAGTTTTCTGCAACGTTCTTTTCGGAATGTAGGCTGGGCCAAAACGCGGATTGCGGAGTTGCTATGACCGAACACGAAAATATAAAAAACAGACCTAAAGGCTTCAACTTACATTGGGCCAATTGGGAACATCAAGCCATCGTCACGCGCATGGCCTGGTCGAATGACGGGCGTTATTTAGCCGTGCCGGACAACAGCGGCGTTATTCAAATTTGGGATGTAGAAAGCGGACAGGTTTATAAAGCGTTTGGCAAGGGCGCAGAAAAAATTACCAGCGTAACCTGGTCACTCGACGACCACCTTCTTTTTTGCGCGACCGATACCGGCACCGTTAAAGTCTGGGATGTTAAATACGAGCAGATGGTGAAAACCATGCGAGGTTATGCCGGAGTAATTCATGAAATATGCCATGCCCCAAAGGGTAGAACCATTGCCTTTGGCGCCGACGAAGGCGTTCGTTTTATTGATTACGAAGCCGATATCGCCCGCTTTACGCCGCGGATTCGTCGCGCCAGCACGGAGTATGACCTGCCGAATGTGCAAAGTATCGCCTGGTCACCTGACGGCTTACAACTTATCTCCTTTGCCAAGCGCCAGCCATCCCTCCAGCTATGGGACGCCACCACCGGTAAAATCACCGAACTCTTTCAAAGCTCCATCGGATTTGTCAACCGCCTGGCCTGGTCGCCGGATGGACGGACGGTAGCCGTTGCCGGGTTAGACTTTACCATTCGGATTTGGGATGTAAAAGCCGGCCATGAAACAACGATTTTAGAAAATCACACCAAAATTGTAACCGCGCTGTCCTTTTCGCAAGGCGGGCAATTACTGGCGTCGAAAGGCTATGACGATACCGTGCGGATTTGGCGCTGCGATACCTGGGAAATGGTCGGCCTGATTGAAGAATCTTCCTCCACGGAGTGGTTGCCGGGCGTATTATTTAACCCAAAGCGGTCGGTTATGGCCAGCACCAGCGCTTTAGATACTGCCGTGCGAATTTGGGATGTTGAGGCAACACTCATTCTGGAGACAAAAGGTAGCTCGGTTCTTTATACCAATGCGAAAGTTGTCCTTCTCGGCGATACCGGCGTAGGGAAGTCCGGCTTGAGCTTAGTCCTGACTGGAAATCAATTTACAGCCACGGAATCGACCCATGGACGGCGTGTCTGGCTGTTAGACAGCGAAAAAGTTAAAGTCAATGAAAATCAGGAAGAAACACGTGAGATCATGCTATGGGATATGGCCGGGCAGCCCGGCTACCGCCTGATCAACCAATTGCACTTGCACGAAGTGGCCGTAGCGCTGGTGGTGTTTGATTCGCGGAACGAGCTGGACCCGTTTGCCGGTGTCCGTCACTGGGTGCGCGCTTTAAATCAAGCCCGATTTAGTCGCAGCAGCGATTTCGTGCCCATTCGCAAATTTTTAGTAGCGGCGCGGGCGGATCGCGGTGGTATTGGCGTCAGCAAAGGCCGCTTTGACTCCCTGATTGAAGAATTTGGATTTGACGCCTATTACGAGACCAGTTCCCGCGAAGGCTGGAACGTCAAAGAGTTGGGCGATGCCATCCGTAAAGCCATCAACTGGCAAGCTTTGCCGCGCATCAGTTCCACCGAGTTATTCCGTCAGATCAAACGCTTTATCCTGTCCGAAAAAGAAGCCGGCCGCATCATCGTCACCGAGCATGAATTGTTTGGTCGTTTTATGGGTCGCGATTTAGTGCCGGCCGGAATTGAGCAGTTACGGGAGCAATTTACAGCCTGTCTCGGTCGGGTAGAGTCGCAGGGCATGGTGCGGCGTCTGACCTTCGGCAATCTGGTTGTGCTCCAGCCGGAGCTAATGGATGCCTATGCTTCGGCGTTAGTGCATGAGGCAAAAGCCGAGCCGGACGGATTAGGCTTTATCCTGGAAGAAAAAGCGCGCAATGGCGAATTTCGAATTTCACATGACGAGCGTGTTCAGAGCAAACAGCAAGAGCGCTTGTTAATTACCGCCGTTATCGAAGATTTACTGCGACACGAAATTGCGCTGCGGCAGCCGTCGGAAAAAGGCAACCTGATCGTATTTCCATCCCAATTGACCCGCGAGTGGCCGTACACGCCTGACGCCAGCGGCACCGAGGTCATTTTTGACTTTGAAGGGCCGGTTATGAATGTTTACTCGACCCTGGCGGTGCGTTTATGCAACACCGGCGTATTTGACAAGCGCGATATGTGGCGCAATGCCGCGGTCTATCTGGCCAAAACCGGCGGTGTTTGCGGCATGTACATGAATGATTTCGATGAAGGCCGGGCGGTGCTGACCCTGTTTTTTAACAATGACACTGCCGAAGAATCCCGCGAACAGTTTGAAACCTACGTTCACAGCCATCTATTACGCCGGGCCAATGCTCCCAGCATAAAACGACGACGATTGGTTGTATGCCCGCAATGCAGCGAAATTTTTACGGATAAACAGGTACAAAAGCGTAAGGAACGCGGTTTCGAGTTCCTTAACTGCTGTGTTTGCGATCAAAAAATATCATTGGTTGAGATCGAGCGCCAGCGTACGGACGACCAATCCGTCATATTGCGTAAAATGGATAGCCTGGCCGATTCCCGCCGCGACTTTGAGGCGGATATGATGTCGGCTTCCGCCGAAGTACAGACCATGGACTTTAAGTCATGGGTCGGCTCCACTCAGGCCACCTTATCAATCGTTTTCACCGACATTGTCGGCTCTACGCGGCTTGGCTTTGAGCTGGGCAGTGAGGAGATGGAAAAAGTGCGTCTGGCGCACTTTCGTAAAGGCCGCGAGTTGATTAAAAAATACCGTGGCTATGAAATCAAAACAATTGGCGATGCCTTTATGATCGCGTTCCATTCCGCTACGGATGCGCTGGATTTTGCGCTGGCCTGCTATAAGGAAACCGGTCATCCGGCGATCAAAGTGCGGTTTGGGATGCATGTGGGACAGGCGCGGGTGGAAGGGCAGGACATCTTCGGCACCACAGTCAATTTTGCTGCGCGTGTGGTCGGTTTAATTAAGGGCGCAGAAATCTGGGTCAGCGGGCGGATGAAGAGCGATATCGAAGAGAAGAATGACCCGCATCACGCCAGGATTGAATGGGAAATGCATGAAGATTGTGAGCTAAAAGGCTTTCCGTTGCGTTATACCTTGTGGTCGGTCAAGAATATTTAACTTCACTGATCCTGCATCCGCCGGACGGCCAGCCGCGCCTCATTATGTTGCTCGTTGGTCTTGGAAAAAATATGCGACCCGTCGCCCTTGGCCACAAAGTAAAGATAGTCGGCCTCGGCCGGGTACAACGCCGCCCGAATAGAAGCCGCGCCGGGACTGTTAATAGGGCCGGGCGGCAAGCCGGGATAGCGGTAAGTGTTATAAGGCGAGTCAATTTCCAGGTCTTTATACAGTAAGCGCGCCTTCCACGTGCCGTGCGCATATTGCACGGTCGGATCGGCCTCCAGATGCCAGCCCAGCTTCAGCCGATTGTGATAAACGGCGGAGATAACCGCCCGCTCGGAATCGGCCTGCGCCTCGCCTTCAATAATCGAAGCCAGCGTTAACGCCTCATGCGCGGAAAAGCTTAATTCTTTGGCCCGCCTTATAAATTCATCCGGAAAATTCTTCTTAAACTCAGCGACCATCAACCGAATCAAGCCCTCTTCCGTTTCCTCATCGTCCAGATAGTATGTGTTTGGAAACAAGTAGCCTTCCAAAGTCTGGGCCGGAATCCCCAGTGCCTGGATGAAAACCGGATCAGCGGTTAACTTCAGGAATATGGCCGGACGCAAATCCACCGCCGGCAATAGTTCGACCAATCTTGTCCGTGGCAACCCTTCCGGAACGGTCAATACTTTGTAAATGACCTCGCCGGCCACTAACTTTTGAATCACCTGAATCATGGTCAGGCCGGCTTCAAAATGATAGCGCCCGGCCTTGAGCTTTGTATCAGCCTCTTCTTGAACGGCCACCCAGCGGAACAACAGCGGATTGGAAATAACATCGTTTCGATGCAGTTCCGTGGCGATTTCATCCATCGAAGCGCCATGCGGAATTTTGACCGTCTGCGGTGCAGGCGATTGCACCAAATAATCTTCCCGCAACCGCCAGCCCCAATATCCCAACGGCACAGCAACCAACAACACGACAATGATCAATCCCCAAATAACTTTTTTCATACACTTTTTTCACGGTAAGTAGCCAGTTGAGAGTGCAAATCCGGATTGGACCCGGCTAAAATTTGCAAGGCGTACAATCCGGCGTTTTCATATTGATTGGGACCGATAACCGTAATAGCAACCCCCAGCGGCATATTGGTCATGGTCATTAGTAAATCAACCGCAGCGCTCATTTCAGCAGCAATCGGCAGCCCGATCACCGGCAGAAGTGTTCGTGCCGCAGTCATACCCGGCAATTGGCCCGTTGAACTGCCCACGATCAGCAAGCCGGCGCTTCGCCGCTCCAACTGGACGATAAAAGCATGACACTCCGAGTTAAGCCGTTGCCCGTTCACCACAAAAATATGGCTGACAATGCCAAAACGGGCTAAAAAATCTACCGTCTTTTTTAGTCTTTTTAGATTTTCGGGCGTATCAACAATAATGCCAACGCAGACGGTATTCATAAGAAAGGCTCTTTCTAAAAAAATAAAAAATACAACTACAGGTTATGAGTGGTGAATAATCCTTAATCCCAAGCCAACCGTTAAAAATATCTACAAACATTGA
>CAYOLL010000141.1:0-16172 GCA_964404765.1 uncultured Gemmatimonadota bacterium
CTTCGCAAGGTTGCCCGTTACTTCAGCAGCACCGTATTTGGCAGTTCGGGTTTAAAAACCAGGTCGGCTTCAAAGCCTTTGCCAATGGGTGACAACACCCAGCCGTTTTTTGCCGGCACCCACACATTGGCTCCTTTGGCTTGAATCGTAATTTCGAGATCCTTATGATGGTCCGGGTTGGCCATCAGGTTGACTATTTGCATCATTTTCCGGATCGTCGCCTCGGTGTTCAGGCCGATGGGAATATTTTGAAAGATATACTGGGTCTCGCCGCTGGCTTTAAAATCCAGAATATCGCGTGGTTTGAGCAGCTTAATCGTGCTGAAATCAAGAACAACATCGCGGTTGCCGTGATCTTCCAGATCGTCACCCAGAACGCCTTTTATGCTAATCTGGTACGCGCCGTCTCGAAACTGCAAACCCGCGCCGGCGTTGGTAAACGTGACCGCCATGTCGTACTCGTACGCTTTTTGCGCATTGAGGCGGAAGTAAACGGCATCAACGGATTTGATACTAATCTGGTTGACATCAAAGTTCTGCGCCAGAGCAAGGCCGCCAAACAGACCCAACATCAAGGCCGTCATTGCCACAAGTCGAAGCTGTTTCATAAAATCCTCCTAAGGTATGAAGTGCAAAATTTCAATTCTGCATCCTGCTCGCATCGCATATCAGCCATGATTTGCAAAATGAATTTTGCTACTCCTGTTTTGAATGGCATGACAATTTCTAACCCATGAACACATCAATGCTTATTATTCCAGCAGTACATCTTTCTGCAGTTTGGGCACAAAAATCAATTCCGCCTGGAAACCCTTGCCAATGGGTGACAATACCCAACCTTTATCGGCCGGCACCCAGACATTGACGGTTTTGATCTCCAAGTTCATCTTCAATTTGTCGTGGTCTTTGGGCATGGCTATCAGGTTGGCCAAATGCAACAGGCGAATGATGGTGGCGTCGGTCGTCGGGCCAATTTTGATGCGACTGAAGATGAATTGGGTTTCGGCGCTCGGCTTAAATTCAATTTCGTCCATCTTGAAGGCGCTGAAGTCAACAGGTTGCATCTTGCCGTCCAACAATCCTTCAAAGCTGATGTGGTAGTCACCTTTTCGGAATTGCAAGCCGCTGCCGGCATTGGTAAAAGTCACGGCCATATCGCATTCGTAAAAATTTTGCGGGGTGATGCGAAATTTCATCCAATCCACTGATTTAATGCTGACCTGGTTTGGGTCAAAAGTTTGGCCGCTTATGGGCGCCGGAGCGCCTTGCGCCATAAGATCGCCGCTCAACAAACATAGAAAAGCCGCCGTAAGAACAAATCGAAACCATTTCATTGAAGAACCTCTTTCAGAAGTTAAAGTTAAAGTTAAACATTATGCACTTGATAACAGCATTTTGTTCTATGAACCAAAAATACGGACATGTAAAAAGCATCTGTTTTTTGTCGTCAACCCCCTTTCTTTTCGCGATTATTCTTTTCGGAGATTCATTTTTAAGCCGCCATAGCCAATTAACAAAAACAAACTCCAATAAAACGCCAACATCAACAAGGGCTTCATTAAATCCTGATGACCAAAGAAAGTGGTTGCCAACGGCATATCAGCAAATTCGATGACTTTGTCCTGAATGAGGTCGTCCAGCAAGACTCTTTCTTTGTCCGGCCAGGCCGCCGTTGTCCGTTTGAGCACGCCGCCATCGGCGTAGGTGTCGGCGGCCAAGGCGGCGGCAAAGCCCCAGCGTTGAAGCATCAACGTATTCGCCGTTCGATTGACTTTTGACGAAAAAGCGTCATGGGGCAGGTCTATTTCCGGTCGGAGCAGACCGCCAAAAATCAGCTGCGGAATAATCAAAAGAGGAATCAGCGTCAGGGCTAAACTTAAGCTGGTAGTTAAGCAGGACACGCACAACCCCAGAGCGGCGGCGGCCCAGGCCGTAACGGCTAAAGCCAGCCACAAGATCAAAATATTGTCCGGCTTGAGATCAAGCAGAAACAGGCCAACTAGCGCTGCAAGGAGGCCGGTCTGAATACCGGCGTTGACGATCTGCACCACCATCTTGGCCGCTAAATAGGCGGCAGGGCGTAAGTAGGCCCGGGCTTCACGGCGGATAATGGCCAATTCCCCAACGACTTCTTTGCAGGAACCCATGACGCCAAACCAGATACTAGCGGCAATTAATAGATAGTAAATCGCTGCCCTACGCTGAGCCGTGGACTGACTAATCCATTCCGGCAAGCCATCCAGCGCACGGGTATTCGCTTTGGAGGCCGCGTCGGCTCGGGCTTCGCCGAAAATACGGCTGACATTCAGTGGCATTTTATTTTCCAGCTTAAAATCGGCCAAAATGTTAATGGATTGCGTATTGCGGGCAAACTCATCAAAACCGCGCTCATCCTGAGCAAATTGGCTGAAGGCCAGCCCAATGCACAAAGCAATAATCGGCACCTGACCAAACAGCATGAGCGGATTCTTCTTGTTAGCCCATAAAATGTTAAAATTGCGGCGGATCAGAATCAGCCAGTCCATCATGAGATTCAAAAATTGAAGGCCGTTTTTGGAAGACGCTGTTTCAGCTTGTGGGGTCTGACCGGTTGTCAATGGTTGGCGCAGGTCAGCCTCTGTCGTTCTGGCTTTGGCAAAATCGCTGACACGGCGGTCCATGTCGCGTTCGTACTGTGTCTCGTCAGCGTCTTTTTGTAGTGAAACCAAATCGAGCGCATATTCCGCCGGATTTTTGTTGCCGCAAATTCCGGCGGCGCGTTGTTCAAAGTATGGCACAACACCCTGAGTGCTGCCGTAATAAATCAGTCGCCCGCTTTTTGCCATCAAAAATAAGTCATCAAATAGCTTAAAAGCATCGCGGCTGGGCTGATGAATCGTAGCCACAACAGCCAGGTTCTGTTCCACGGCCAGTTTTTTGAGTTGCCGGATCAGATTATCCGAGTCAACCGAGGACAGCCCGGAAGTTGGCTCATCCAGAATGAGAAGCAGCGGTTGCGTGATCAAAGTATGGGCGATGGTCGCTCGCCTGCGTTGCCCGCCGCTCAAAACGCCGGTCATTTCTGCCGACCCCATCAGCCTTTTTTTGAGCAGATCATCACCTTTCAAATCCAATTGGCCACAAGTGTCTAAAATCCGCTTATCTGTCGGCAAACTTTTGTCGGCGGCCGCCAATTGTAAGGTGTACTGCAGCGATTGGTAAGTGGTCAGATCCGCAAAGACGGAATCGCCCTGGGGCGCATAACCAAAAAAGTCGCGAATTTTATCGTAATCTTCATGAAGATTAAGGCCAGTCTGTTTCTCAGGATTAATGACAAAAATCCCACCATTGTTTGTTGGCTGATAATTACCGCGCAACATCTGCAAAAAAGTGCTTTTGCCACAACCGCTTGGTCCCATAATGGCTGTCAGCGTGCCGGGTTTAGCGCGCAAGTAAACATTGTCACATAATCGTTTTATTTTGCCTTTGTCGGAAACTTCGTAAGTCAGAACCGTTGTTTCCAAGCTGCGACGCGGCCGACTTTGGTAAACTGCAGGGTCAATTTGCAATGAATACTTTCTGGTCTGTCCGACCAATTCAGGCAGACCTTCGCCCGGATTGATTTCCAACCATTGCTTTAGTTTGGAATCAACCCGCCGGGCCAAATATTTCAGGAAAACACGATCACCGACACGCTTCAGAATAGCGTGGCGTGATTCAATATCGGGAAATTGAGCGGCGCTCAACTGAATCTTGAGTTTGCCTTTCGGGTGTGTGCCAATTTCTAATTCAAAATCACCGATTGGCGCTGGGAAAGATTGTTGCGATGCGGACATTTATATCATCCTAAAAATAAAAAATCCCCACTCCGTCCGCAAGACCATAATTCGGCATTGCAACGAAATGGGGATAGATTAATAAAAATGAATGCCGAAGCGTCGAGTGTAGGCTTGCTCCCCGCACTCCGGTAACATTCATAGATTGTAGATTTTCTGATTGCGTTTTGTATTGTCATTCTGGCGGAACCTGTGCGGTGTTAATACCTGATGCACTCCCACAAACGTACAGAAAAGCCATCTCATGGTATCGCTAAACAGGGCAATTGTCAAGCTAATTTTCACTCACGAATTCAAACGCGCTGAATTGCCGCGCCCAGATTGCGCAATCGTTCGTCAATAGCCGCATAGCCGCGGTCGATTTGTTCGATGTTGTAGATTTCGCTTTTGCCGTCGGCGACCATAGCCGCGATCATTAGGGCCATGCCGGCGCGAATATCCGGGCTGGCCATCTGCCGGCCTTGTAGCCGGGCCGGTCCGATGACTAAGGCGCGATGTGGGTCGCATAATACAATTTTGGCCCCCATTTCGATCAGGCGGTCGGTAAAAAACAGGCGGCTTTCAAATAGCTTTTCGTGAATCAGGACCTCACCCTTGCATTGTGTGGCCACGACCAACGCGGCGCTGGTCATGTCTGCCGGAAAGCCGGGCCAGGGCGCATCGTCCACTTTTAGGATATTACCGCCCAGGTCGGGCGTGATTTCCAGGCTTTGATTTTTTGGCACAAACAGATCTTCGCCGCGCACTTCCGTAACAATGCCAAGTCGGGCAAAGACTCGCCGCATCTGGGTCAAGTGACCGATGGCCGCGTCACGAATCAGCAATTCTCCGCCGGTTAACGCGGCTAAGCTGACAAAGCTGCCGACTTCCAAATAATCAGTCGAAATGCGGTATTCTCCACCACTCAGCGATGCTCCGCCGTGAATGGTTAACAGGTTGCTGCCGATGCCTTCGATCCGTGCGCCAAGTTGGTTTAAAAAGCGACAAAGCTGTTGCACATGCGGCTCGCAGGCGACGTTATAGATCGTTGCCGTGCCGGTGGCCTGAACTGCGGCCAGAATTGCATTTTCCGTGGCAGTTACGGAGGCTTCGTCTAATAAAAATTCAGCGCCTTTTAGACCGCTGGGGGCTGTGACCCGGTTTTGCGCACCCCATGCAAACTTTGCGCCAAGTTGCTCTAAAGCAAAGACATGCGTATCAATCCGCCGCCGCCCGATTTTGTCACCGCCGGGCAGTGGGAAAACGACTTCGCCGGTTCGACCCAATAACGCGCCGATCAGCATTAATGAGCCGCGAATTTGCCGGAAAGCCTCCGAGCAAAGATTGGTTTGGAGGTTATCCGGAGCTTGAAATGTATATGTATTTGAGCTTACTTTTTCAATGACAACACCAATTTGCCGCAGCATTTCCATCAAATCCAGCACGTCGTTGATTTGGGGAATATTGCTGATCGTCACTTTTTCGTGTAACAAAACGGTGGCGGCCAGAATCGGTAAGGCTTCGTTTTTACTGCCCTGTGGTGTGATTTCGCCGTGGATGGGTTGGCGGCCTTCAATGATAAATTTTGCCATTTGCGTTCTCTCGCTTGACAGGAATGCAAAAATTTATTGTTGCTGATTTTTGCACAGCATAATAAAATCGGCTAAAATCAACCATTTGGTTAACTTTAGCCGATACGGTTTATGAGAATAATTTGAAGTCACACGCAGGCAGAATGAATTAGTGTGACATAGCACTGATCAGCTTAAACATCGGCAAATACATGGCCACGACGATATAGCCAATGGTAATGCCCAATCCGACGATCATAATCGGCTCCATGGAAGCAATCAAAGTTTCTACCGCTTGATCCACTTCATCATCATAAAAGTCGGCAATACGCACCAACATATCTTCAAGAGCGCCGGTTTCTTCGCCGACGCTAATCATTTGTACGACCATGGGCGGGAAAACAAACGTGTGTTTTGACAATGGTTTGGAAATGGTTTCGCCTTTACTGATGCTGGCGCGGGTATCCATAACCGCATCTTTTACAATACGATTACCGGCGGTTTTGGCCGTAATTTCGAGCGCGTCCAAAATGGGCACACCGCTGGAAATAAGTGTACCCAGCGTCCGGGTGAAACGCGCCACGGCCGACTTGCGTTGCAATGGGCCTAAAATCGGTAATTTGAGTATAGCCATATCCAGATGTTTTTCACCCAGATCGGTTTTATGATATTGCTTAAGGCCGGTCACGGTGCCAAACATAACCATGAGAATCGCCCACCAGTAGCCGACCAAAAACTGGCTGGCCCACAAGACCGATTGGGTCGGGCCGGGCAATGCAGCGCCCATGCTGGAAAACATTTCCGCAAAGACAGGAATAACGAAAATCAACAAAATCGAGATGGCAATACAGGAAACGGTGATAACCACAAGTGGATAAACCATGGCGCCCTTGATTTTGGCCATAACTTTGGCATTTTTTTCGATATAAGCGGCCAGACGCTCCAAAATGGTATCCAAAATACCGCCCATCTCGCCGGCCTCCACCATGTGGACGTACAGACCGTCAAACACATCTTTATGCTTGCCAAGGGCGTCCGCCAATGTCGAGCCTTGCTCAACATCGGAGCCAACCTGCTTAACTCGCTTGCGCATGGCTGGGTTTTCCATCTGATTACCTAGAATTTCCAGGCATGACAAAATGGGCAAACCGGCATTAATCATGGTCGAAAACTGACGGGTAAAGAGCGTTAAATCCTTGGTGCCGATACCGGTACCAAAAGAAATATCCATGTCCATTCCGCCCTTTTGCTTGATCTCACCCGGCAGCGGAATAATACCTTCAGCTTTGAGCTTCATCCCAACTTCGTCAATGGACATGGCTTCGATTTCGCCGGAAACTTCTTTTTTGTCCTTGGTTTTGCCTTTCCAGCTATATGTCTTTTTTCCCGCTTTTTTTTCTGCCATCGTCAACCTCCTTCAATTTTAGTCTTTACGCTACTCAACCGTTGTCAGCTTTAAACCCGTTAGACGTTCCAATTCTTTAACATCCGATGAACGGTTAACCATTTCATCTTTGCTGATGAGTCCGTCCATGTAAAGCTTGGCCAAAGATTGGTTCATGGTTTGCATGCCGTATTTTGTGCCGGCCTGCTGCATGCTGTAGATTTGATGGACCTTATCATCACGAATTAATGCCCGCATGGCCATGGTGCAAACTAATATTTCACAGGCCATGCAGCGGCCACCGTTGCGCTTGGGAATAAGTTGTTGCGTCAGTACGCCCTGCAACACAAAGGCTAACTGCGCCCGTACTTGTGGCTGCTGATTAGCCGGAAAAACATCCACTACGCGGTTAATGGTTTCCGCAGTCGAGTTGGTGTGCAATGTAGCAAATGTCAAGTGGCCGGTTTCAGCGATAGTCAGCGCCGCGCCGATGGTCTCCAGATCACGCATTTCACCGACCAAAATTACGTCGGGGTCTTGTCGCAAAACAGACCGTAAGGCGTTGGTAATTGACAGGGTATCGGCATGAACTTCCCGTTGATTGACCACGCATTTCTGATGGGTGTGCACAAACTCGATTGGGTCTTCGATGGTGACGATATGCTGCTGCCGCTCTTTGTTGATTTTGTCGATCATGGCCGCCAATGTGGTAGACTTGCCGCTGCCCGTCGGGCCCGTCACCAGAATCAGACCGCGCGGACGCGCCGATAGTTCGGCGATAATCGCCGGCAGGCCCAATTGCTTGAACGTTAGGATCTCAAACGGAATTTTACGAATGGCGATGGCCACCCGACCGCGTTGCAAGAAGACATTGGCGCGAAAGCGGCTCAAATTCTGGATACCGAAGGCAAAATCCAGCTCGCGGGTAGTCTCAAACTGCTGTTTCTGCTTTTCGGTCAGCAGGCTGTAGACGATTTGCTGGCATACTTCGCCCGTCAGCACTTCGTTGGCCGTCTGGATCAGACTGCCGTCAATACGGAGCATGGGCGGCACACCGGCAGTAATATGCAAATCCGAGGCGCCGCGTTTGATCATTTCTTCAAGCAGTTGTCGAATATTTATCATGCTGATTTTCCTGAGGTTAGTAGTTACCGTCAAATATGCCGCTATCGCGTCCTTCAATAATCAGGTCTTCCAAACCGCGGTCCTCACCCGATTCTCGAATTACTTCTTGCCAGGTGGTCTGCCCTTTTTTCCATTTCTCCAAGCCGTCCTGACGTAAGGTCAACATGCCTTCGCGGACAGACTGCCGCTTAATTTCCATCGCGCTGGCGCGATCCAAAATCATCTGCTTGATGGCCGGCGAAAGCACCATAATTTCATACATGGCAACACGGCCTTTCATACCGTGCCCTTTGCACTCGTCACAGCCTTTGCCTTCCATAAATGTAGCGCCAACCACGTCTTTTGGCCGCAAACCCATTTCTTTAATCTGCTCCGGATGCACTTGCAGCGGCGCTTTGCATTGCTTGCAAATACGGCGTATCAGACGTTGGGCCAAGATCAATTGCACGGCGGTAGAAACTAAGAAAGGTTCGATGCCCATATCCACCAGACGGTTGATCGTAATGGCCGTGTCATTGGTATGCAGCGTGCTAAGCACAAGGTGGCCGGTAATAGCGGCTTTAACGGCAATACTGCCGGTTTCGTAGTCGCGAATTTCGCCGACCAGAATAATGTTCGGATCTTGACGCAAAAATGCCTTTAGCGCTTTGGAAAAGGTCATGCCCTGCTCGTCTTTGATCTGCACCTGATTGATGCCGGGGAAGTTGTACTCGACCGGGTCTTCGGCGGTCATAATATTCGTGTTGATTTTGTTGATTTTGGCAACCGACGAATACAGCGTCACGGTTTTGCCGCTGCCTGTCGGGCCGGTGACCAACACCATGCCGAACGGACGAGAAATCGCGTCAACAAAGTTTTTCTCTCCTTTTTTTGGAAAACCCAACTGCCCTAATTCCAACAAGTTGGATTGATCTAACAAACGCATGACGATCTTTTCGCCAAACTGGATTGGACAGGTGGAAACGCGCAAGTCCATCACCTTATCCTTGGATAAGCGCATCTTAATGCGTCCGTCCTGCGGCACCCGGCGCTCGGCAATGTCCAACTGCGCCATAATTTTGCAGCGGGAGGTAATGGCGTCGCGCATGGACATGGGCGGGGCCGGCTGTTCATAGAGTTCGCCGTCGACGCGAAAGCGCAGTCGGAACGATTTTTCGTACGGCTCAATATGAATATCGCTGGCCTTAATCCTGGCCGCTTCGGCAATAATACTATTTACGAGTTTGACGACCGGCGCTTCCTCGGATTGCAGCTTGACATTTTTCTCATCAAATTTGTCACTCTCGTCCACCACCTGCACTTCTTCTTCGGCGGCGGAGACCGCGGCCTGCTTCATGACCTCGGCTATCGAATCGGCGGCATCATAATATTTGTCGATGGCTTTCTTAATGGCGCTTTCCGCCGCGACAACCGGCTCCACGTCCATCGCCGTGACGAACTTAATGTCGTCCAACGCGAACATATCGGTCGGATTGGCGATGGCGACCGTCAGTTTGCGCCCGACGCGCTTGACCGGAACAACCTGGTATTTGACGGCCAATTCCGCCGGCAATATTTTAATGACCGGTGGCGGAATTTCCACTTTTGATAGATCAATAATCGGCAGACGATATTGTCGGCCTAAAAAAGTCAATAGTTTTTGTTCCGGGACAAAGCCCATCTTGACCAGATGATAACCCAAGCGGCCTTCACCGGACTTGTTTTGCTCTTCTAAGGCTTTTTTAAGCTGCTCTTCGGTAATGATTTGATGCTGAACTAACAAATCCCCTAGTTTTTGTGCCATAAATGCCCCTCACTAAAAAATCCGGAAATGACCTTTTGAGATTAAATTTAACCCGTTAGACGCTCTACGAAGCAGACTAACACGATAGCTTTTGTATTATAGCAAATATGTTACAGATTTTCACTAAATTTTTTAAAAATATTGTCAAAGCCGCAGCAAGTCTAAATGTTTTTGAAAATAACGGCCGGCCGTTTAATAGCAGGCGGTTTTTAAAACATGACCGTTTTTGATAACAAGCGCGACATGGTTGATCCCAAAATGATAAGGCAAATATTTATAATTCGGGATATTACAAATAATAAAATCGGCCTTTTTCCCAACCGTTATACTGCCGCATTGCTCACCCAGACCAATTGCGTATGCCGAGTTACGGGTCGCCGCGGTGATTGCTTCGGCAACGGTTAGCTTTAACATTAATGTGGCCAGGGTAATAATAATTTGCATAGATTCAGTGCGGCAACTGCCCGGATTCATGTCCGTGGCCAGGGCAATCGGCAGGCCGGCGTCAATCATTTTGCGGGCCGGCGCATATTGCTTTAAACCCAGACTAAATGTTGTACCCGGCAAAAGTACCGGAATCACCCCGGCGGCGGCCATACTGGCGATGCCTTGGTCAGAAGCCGCGACTAAATGATCGGCGGAAGTCGCCCCCATCTCCGCCGCCAACTCCGCGCCGCCAATTGGGGTCAGCTCGTCGGCGTGCAGCTTAAGGCCAAAGCCGGCTTTTTTGGCCGCTTGTAAAATTCGCCGTGACTGGTTCACATCAAAGACGTGGCTTTCGCAAAAAATGTCGCAATAAACCGCCAATTTTTCCGCAGCAACCGTCGGAATCATTTCGTTGATCAGCAAATCCACATAAGCGTTGGGGTCATGGCGGTATTCATCCGGAATTTCATGCGCGCCCAGAAATGTCGGAACAATGTCCAATTCCGAAAGTTGCGCGGCTTGCCGAATGACTCGCAAACTTTTAAGCTCGGACTCCGTAGAAAGACCATAGCCGCTTTTTGCTTCGAGGGTGGTTGTGCCATAAGCCGCCATGCGATCCAGATGAATCAGGGCATTCGCTAATAACTCATATTCCGAAGCTTGCCGCAGCTTGCGCACAGTTGAGCGGATGCCTCCATCAATTGATAATTCTCGGTAACTTTTGCCTTGAATACGCAATTCAAATTCGTCTTCACGGCTGCCGGCAAACACCAGATGGGTGTGGGGATCAACAAAACCGGGGAATACCACTTGTCCGGCAGCATTAATGATCTCTGTTTCTCGTGAGATTGTAATTTGATCGAGTAAATCGGCGGTTTTTCCAACAGCAACAATTTTTCCGTCATACGCGGCTACGGCGCCATCTTCAATAATGCCTAAATTGTTCAAGCGATCTATATTATTGGCCGGGCCGGTTGTCCCGTTATCAACGGTAACAAGCTCATCGGCGTGTATAATCAGAAGTTCTGCGTCCATAATTACTCATTTAGAAAATAATTGGAAGTTTGGGTTGTATTGATTCAAGAGGCGTTGCCCCTGGCCTTGAGTGCCTCATCTATAAACTGCCGAAATGCGGCCAAAGAGCCGGTCAATGCGCTTTGGGTCAGCATTTCCTGCAAAAGTTGAAGATCATCTATTTTGTTAATGCGCTCGCTCATGGATTTTGAGACGCTTTGAAAACGCGCTCTTAAAATTTTGATGACACCTTCGCGAGCTGTTTTCAATGCGCCTAACAATGTCCCGCGCTCAAGCCCTTGTTCAAGCCCTTGCTCGAGCCCTTTTTCCATCCCTTTTTCCATCGCACGTCGTTCAAAACTGGCAATATAAGGCATTTTTTGTTCCTCCTCGTAAGTTGTCATTTCATCTTCAAATTGATTCTCCAGGTCTTTTGGTAAAACCATCACCCAGTCGATAAAACGCAACAAATCTACAATGTTTTGGCGATTGTACCCGGCGTCATACAACGCTTTGACCAGCGTAATTTTCCAATGCAGCCGGTCAAGCGGCTTTCGGCGGGTTTCAATTGCTTTCAAATGTGCACGGACAACGACCGCAAATGGGTTGCGCTCTTGCTCCAGTTTTTGCCATTGTTCGCGATAATCCAGCAGTTTCACGATTGGAAAACGGAATTCAACTGAACAATCCATCAATTCATGCCGGTAACTTTTGGGCCGCCAGTCGGTGCGCCCATCGCCCAGAATCACCAGACTGACTACACGATCCGGATAGCGGTCATGCAGCCGGTAATAGTAGCTAAACATGCGCCTGGCAAAGTATTTTTCATAGTGTCCCTGGACTTCGATATGGATGTAAATGCGCAAATCTTCGCCGTTTTTTAACCAAACCTTGGCCAATTTATCGACAATCCGGCGGCCAGTCTCGGCTTCACGGGTAATCTGTTGCAACTCTTTATCCAGAAATTCGTAACCTCGTTCCCAATTGATCGCCGCGTGAAGTTTTGGAAAAAAAAATGCCGTAAATTCGACAAAATACTGCTCGATAATCTCTTTCCACGGGCTGTCCAAATAGGTATCTGTTTGACTCATTAACGACCATCTGATAAACGGAATAGATTTAGTGTGCGCGCTTAATTGCCTCGACAGTTTTGGCATCTTCCAGGCTGCTAAGATCACCGGGGTCTTCTGCTAAATATGCGGCACGAATTACCCGGCGCATAATTTTAGCGTTCCGTGTTTTAGGCAGTGAATCAACAAACTTTACTTCTTTGGGCTGGAGCGCTTTGCCCAGCTCAGTTACCAGAAGCTGAATCAAGTCTGTTCGCAATTTTTCGTTTGCGTCAATGCTGGAATTTAAAACACAAAAGCAGATAACTTCTTGATCTTTAATTGGATGTGGAATACCGATAGCCGCCGACTCCGCTACGGACGGATGTGCATTAAGAATCGCCTCAACTTCGGATGGCCCCAGCCGTTTGCCGGCAATCTTGATGGTATCATCACTGCGGCCCAAAATATACCAAAGCCCATCCGCATCAATCGCGGCAAAGTCGCCATGAACCCAAACATTTTCAAAGCGATTCCAATATGTTTCTCTATAACGCTCACGATTTTTCCAAAAACCGCGCGTCATGCCAATCCAGGGTTTGGTAATCACCAGTTCACCCACTGCGCCGCGCACCGGCTGCCCATGATCGTCCACCACGTCAGCCGCCATGCCAGGCACCGGCCCGCTAAAAGCAGCCGGCTTCAGCGGAGTAAAAAAGTTGCCGCAAAGAATGCCGCCACTAATTTCTGTCCCGCCTGAGTAATTTAAAATGGGCTTCTTGCCCTCTAAAACCGTGTTAAACAGCCATAGCCAGGAATCCGGATCCCACGGACTGCCGGTCGAGCCAACCATCCGTAGACTGGAAATATTATACCTTTGAACAGGTTCCTTGCCATAAGCTTTAAGCGTCCGAATTAACGAGGGTGATACGCCTAAATGGGTAATGTTATGTCGCTGGATCAGAGACCAGAGCCGATCTTCGTTGGGATAATCGGGCGCGCCGTCATAGAAGACCATTGTTGCGCCGATTAGCAGGGAGCCAAAAACTTCCCATGGCCCCATCATCCAGCCCATGTCGGTCATCCAATACATGGTATCCTGGGGTTTCAGATCCATGGCGTGCCACATATCCTGTGCGGCTTTAATAGGAAAGCCGCAATGGGTGTGAACAGCTCCTTTTGGCGCTCCGGTTGTGCCGCTGGTATAGATGAGCATACATACGTCTTCAGCATCCGTAAGAGTTGTTTCTGTTTTTTGCGACTGGGTTGCCACCAATTCGTTCCACCAATAGTCACGTCCGGCTGTCCAGTGCAGGCTGGCCATGCCGGCGCGGTTTACAACAATCACATGTTTGACGGTTGGCGCATCTTTTAAGGCTTCATCAACATTGGGCTTCATCGGCACGATTTTGCCACGTCGCAACGCGCGATCTGTTGTAAAAATGGCTTTAGCGCCGGCATCAACTAATCGTGTCGAAATCGCGCCTGGCCCATAGCCGCTAAAAAGGGGCAGAACAATTCCACCGATTTTAATAATTGCCAGAAAAGCAATCGCTAACTCCGGCACCATCGGCATATAAAGCCCGACGGCATCACCTTTCCCCAGGCCGAGGCTGCGCAAAGCATTGGCGCAGCGACAAACTTCGTAGTGCAGATCCGCGTATGTGTATATACGGGTAACACCTTCTTCGCCTTCCCAACGCAAGGCCGCACGATTTTGGACGGTTGTGCCCAACCATTTATCCAGCATGTTGTGGACAATATTCATCTTGCCGCCAACACACCAGCGTGGAAACTGAATCCCTTCGCGCAGATCAACAATCGTGTGGTAGGGCTGATAAAATTCTATGTTCAGATCCGTCAAAACCTCGTTCCAAAACCAACCGATATCGTTGATCGATCGGCGATAAAGCGTCTCATAATCGTGGATGCCGTGCCGGGTCATAAATCGGTATAAATTACTTTCCTCAATCCAGCGAGTATTGGGCTGCCACACGACTTGCTGGCCAAAAGGAAATGTGTCCGATTGCGTAGACATCAAAGTCTCCATTTTCTATAAATAAAGAGTGAGAATAATAGCTAACTTGTGTTTTTCAATCAAATGCCTGCGGCCTAAGCCATCCGCCATTCCAGTTCTAGTATACTGCGAATGACCTCCAGCAACACGGTGACTTGCAAAGGCTTGAGCACAAAGCTATCGCAGCCAGCTTCCAGACTTTTTTCGATAACATCCGAATAGGAATCGATGGACATCGCTACAATCTTAATGGCTTGCGTCAAGGGTTGCTGCTTTAAATGGCGAACTAAGTGTATGCTTGCGTCATCGGCAAGATTTATATCCAATAAAATCAAATCGGGTCGGACTTCTTCAATAATTGCCATTCCATTCTGAGCATCATCAGCCGTGACAGTTGTAAAACCGACTGAAGTTAGCAGACCTTTCAGCAACGTCTGGGTTTCGGAATGCTCATCAATAATAACCACAGTTCGTGGTTGGCCGGTATAACCAGAAATTTGGCTAATATCCGGATCTTGACTATTTAATATCTGTCGCCCAAGATTGAGGGTGAACTCAAACACGCTACCTTGTTCAAGCGCACTTTGCACCCGAATCTCCCCACCCATTAAGCGCACTAATTGTTGGCAAATGGATAAACCAAGCCCGACACCTTGCTTTTTTCGGTCCGGCTGGCAGACTTGTGTAAACGGTAAAAAGATTGCCTCTAATTGCCCGGTTTCCATGCCGATTCCGGTATCTTCTACACAAAAGCGAACTTGAACATCGTCTTTTGTTTGTTGTACAACATCGGCGCGAAGAGTAACTGCGCCTTTGTCCGTAAACTTAATAGCATTGTTTAGCAGATTAATCAGCACTTGGGATAAACACTTTTGATCCGCTAAAACCCGTGTTGGCAAATTGCCCGCCAGTTCCCGCCGAAAAATCAATCTGCGGGTTTCGGCCTGCAGCCGCATCATTTCGGCTATGCCGATAAGCACCGCAGAAAGATCAACGGGTGCTAAATCAAGCGTCAATTTTTGATTGTCAATCCGGGCGAAGTCCAGAATATCATTAATAAGACTTAGTAAATGTTTCCCGCTTTGGGCGATAACTTTGATTGCATCACGGGCGCGTCCGATCACATCACCGCCCGATAGCAGAATATCGGCAAAGCCAATAATTGCGGCCAGAGGTGTGCGCAACTCATGGCTCATATTCGCCAAAAAACGGCTTTTGGCCTGATTTGCAATTTCTAAGGCGGCTTTGGCTTTTTGCAAAGCTTCTTCGGCGCGCTTTCGCTCTTCTACTTCGGCCAAAAGAGTCGCGTTAAGGCTTTCCAACTCCCGCTTTTGGGCGCTGATTGTTTGATTGAGGCTTAGCAGCCGTTGATAAAGCTCCTCTTGCGTCAGGGTACGCTCAATGGATTCACGCAAACTAATACCGATATATTTGGCTAGCGTCTTACCGACTTGCGGAAATAGCTCCAAAATAAAAAAGAAATTTTCCTTATCAATAACAGCTAATTCACAGGGCATTACCGCATACACATTGGCGGTCCGAAATCGGCCTTCGATCAACGCAAGCTCACCAAAAAAACTACCGCCATGAAGCCGGATCATCTCAATTTCCCGGCCATGCGACACGTTAACTGTAATTCGCACCGAACCATCCAAAATAAGATAAAGCGCGTCCGCTTCAGCATCCTGCTGAACAATTCGCTCGTTAGGCTCGTAGTTCCGGATATGGAAAAGCCGTTCCTCCAGCCGTAAGAGCAGATCACGGTTGACACTTTCAAAAAACTTATTCTTGGCTAATAGATCGACTTTGGTATCGTTGCGCATCGATGATAATTATTCAGAAGTTGTTCGGGGAAATCGGATGACAGGCATGTGCATTAAAGATACGCCGTTTTTTGGATAGAGCAAGAGAATCTAACCTGAATTATTCATGAAACGATAAAAAAAGCTAACACTTTGTAATTGCTCAAAAAGCGTGGGTAACCTTGCGAAGGCTTTACTGCAAAACTT
>CAYOLL010000142.1:0-15517 GCA_964404765.1 uncultured Gemmatimonadota bacterium
CCGCGTCGATCAGCTTGTCGCGGAAGGGGTCGGACAGGAACAGCGGGGTTTCGCAGACGCGAAAATCCATTTTGCCGCCGGTATATTGCCCGAGCTCTTTTTGAAAGGCTTGATAACGCTCTTCGGTGAATGTGGCGCTGTATTTTTGACGAATTTCCGGGATCATGATGCCTCCGTTTGTGAATTAAGAGTTACGAATTAAGAATTAAAAATTGTGAATCAGGGTAATTTGTACAATCATACTTTTCGCAGCGTCATCCAGCGGACCTAATAATGGCGTGAAGCAAGCGGCGAACGGGCCGTAATGGGTTGGGTTCACAGGCTGCTCCGGGTGGATGCGTTAAAGTAGATGAGGTCGGGAAAATTCATTTATTTTTTTTGGCCAATCTCTTCTTGATGGGTTTATCGGGCAAGTAGTTTTGGGCGGTGACAACTTTCTCGCCGATTCGTTCTTCCAGAGCGGTGCGGGCGATGCCGGCCACGGTTCCGCCTTCGATAGCGGCTTGTTTATTTTTGCCAAAACCGCGCGCGTCCTTGACCCGGGCGATTTTGGTGGTGGAAGCTTCGCCCAACATGGTGAAGATCAGTTCCAAATCGGTCATATGATCGCGCAAATTCTCACGCTTCAAACCTTTCAAATCTTTATATTCCGATGGCGTCAGCCCAAACGTGGCTTTGGAAATTTCCGCCGTCAGAATCGCATATTCAAGATGCTCTTTGACGCCGCGCTTTTTCCATTCATCGGTCAATTCGTCCCGGACGGCGATGCCGCGCATACGCTTCTCAATCCAGTCGTCAGAATAGCCTTTGGCTTTATAAATCTCGCGCATTCGTTTGGCGGCTAATTCCGGATTCTCAATCTCTTCCAGGCGTTCATAGCCGACTTGCGCCAGCCAGCGTTTAAAAGGTTCGGCTTTGGGCGACGGAATGGACTGGATGATCCGCAAAAGTCCTTGCGCATCGGCGCATTCAGTTTCGTATTTTTTCCCGTCGGTTGATTCTAGTTTCAGTTGTCGACAAATTGTCGACAACTGAATCTCGCTGTTTTCCGCCTCGCGTTGTTTTAGGCGATACCAGTAATCGCGCGGTTTTTCGCTATCGGTTAGCGCTTCGATCACGTCCACCACCGCAAAATACCATTTCTGATTATCTTCGCTCCAAATTGAGCGGATGCGCTTTTCTTCAAAAAGCTTGACCTGGCTCACGGTAAGTTCTCCTGCATAGAATGTGTATCCGACGCTTTCAAGCGCGCCATAAACCCCCGCATATATTCCGGGATCGGGATGTCGGCGTTGGAGTACTCGGCGCGGACGGGCGCGAGCGCAATCTGCTGTAACGGTAAAACACCCGTCCAAATCGGCAAGTCTACATCTTCGGGGTCGTCTTTGGGCGGGCCGGTGCGGATTTTGGCTGAGGCTTCGGTGATGGGAATGGCGACAACTGACGTGGCTTTTAGCTCGATGGCGTTGGGCTTGCGGGCGTCCTGCCAGCGGCCGGGCATGATGCGCTCGGTAAAAATATCCAGCGCGGCCATTTTTTCGGCGTCAGTTTCGATCAGCCGGCCACGGCCAAATATCACTACGGAACGATAGTTGATGGAATGATGAAAGACCGATTTGGCCAGGACCAAACCGTCCACCAGCGTCATGCTCAGGCAGACCTCATGGCCGTCGCAGATGTGCTGCATCATTCGACTGGTGCTGGCGCCATGCAGCAGGATTTCGTCATCGCGCCGGGCGTGGAGCGTGGGGATGACAAAGGGCTGCCCGTCCTGCACAAAGCCGACATGACAGATCAGGGCAGCGTCAACAATTTGATAGACGGTCTCGCGCTCGTACTGTCCGCGGGTGGGCATCCGTTTGACCCTGTTTTTGGGGGTAATGGTAAAGTCAGACATATCGGCCTCCATTAAAATTAAATATCACCTGCGCCGGGATTGTCCGGCGCAGCTTCCCATTCATGTAAAAAGTCCATTGCTTTTTCGGAAGAGTGTAAAAAGGCAAAGCGGGCGACCTGCCGTCCAACTTCCTTCAGCCGCTCTTCCAGCTTTTTATCTCTGACACCGCCGGCGTCGATGTGCTTCCAGGCATTGGGAATGGCGGCCTGATGCGGCACAACCCAGGCATGAAGGGCGCGTCCGACCATCCGCAGTTGATTCAGGGCGTTAATCGCGCCCAGTTCACCGCCGGAAACGCCGACTAAGCCGATCATCTTGCCTTCAAATTCTTTGAACCCCATTAGGTCGAGCGCATTTTTGAGTACGCCGCTAAAGCTGCCATGATATTCCGGTGTGGCCAGAATAATACCTTGTGCGGCTTTCACTTCGTCCCGCAGGCGAAAGACATCGGGCGGCAGGATACTTTCATTTTTATTCCCAGTGCAAAAAACAAGCTGATAATGGCGCAAATCAACTAATAGGGTTTCCACATCTTTTTCGGCGGCGCCTTGCAGAGCCGTCTGTAGTGCGACTCGTGTTAAGCTGTCGTCGCGCAAGCTGCCGCAGATACCGACAATGCGCGGGACTTTAGCTGCTTGACTCATGATGCCTCCGTTTTAATAAGCAGTGACTGGCAAACTGAAGTTTGCTAATCCGGTTTTATGACTGGCAAACCTTGCAAACTGAAGTTTGCTATTCCGGTTTTATGACTGGCAAACCTTGCAAACTGAAGTTTGCTATTCCGGTTTTTGGCTGGCAAACTAAAGTTCGTTAACTTCAGCTAATGCTGTCGTTTAACGACAAACTCGGCCAGCGCCACCAATACGGCCCAATTGCCGGGCAAGGCCGCCAAAGCCACTTGAACTTCGTGAATTAAGTTATCGGCAATTTGGCGGGAACGTTCCAAGCCAATTGCTGCCGGGTAGGTCGATTTATGCCGCTCCTGATCGGAGCCGACGGGCTTGCCAAATTGCGCATCGCCGCCAACGACATCCAGCACATCGTCAACAATTTGAAAAGCCAGGCCCAGCTTGAGTCCGGCCTGCTCAATTCTATCAACATGATCGTCCCGGCATCCGGCTAAAAGCGCTCCAATGGCCATAGGTAGTGCGATCAATTTAGCCGTTTTTAGATGGTGAATTGTATCTATTTCGGCAATATCAGGCCGCTTTTGTTCACCTTCCAGATCAAGCACTTGTCCGCCAATCATCCCCAGCGTACCGGCTGAGCGAGCAATGCGCGTAATAATTTGCGGGGTACATGCAGCGTAAAAAGCGCCAAATTCGGCGGTGCGAGCCGCTAATTCAAAGGCAAAAGTCAGCAAAGCGTCTCCGGCCAGAATAGCCATTGCTTCACCAAAAACCTTGTGGTTAGTCGGCTTTCCGCGCCGTAAATCGTCATTATCCATTGCCGGCAAATCATCATGAATCAGCGAATAGGTGTGGATTAGCTCAATCGCGCAGGCTGCCGGCAAAATCGCGTCGCCGCTGCCGCCAAGCGCTTCAAAAGCAGCGATGGCCAGACATGGCCGCAGCCGCTTGCCGCCCGCAAAAACGCTGTAACGCATCGCTTGATGAATTTTCGACGGAAGAATATCTTCAGCCGGCAGATAGCACGCCAGCGCAGCGTTAATTTGACGATTTTTTTCTTCTAAATAAACATGAATAGCCACACCAAGTGCTCCATGTATTCCAACGGGGGAGTACGCCTGTAATAAAAAGCGCCAAATTTTCAGCCAATTTAATGAATTCGGCGGAAATGTTCAATAACATTCGATTCATTAAAATTCAGGAGACTGCTGTTTTTTTTTGTAAAACACTTTGACAGTTAATTACGACGTTATATATTCAAACCGTCTTTAACGGGTAAGTTAGGAACCGGTCTATATTTTTTATACACTATTTGGCTTTTATAAGGATGATATGATGACGCAATTTCGCTTTATTTTTTCGGTCATGTGGGTTCTTTCAACTTTCTGGATTCATCCGATACCGGCTTGCGCCGCAGATGATCGGCCGCCGCAGTTAATCGTGCTGCTGGTGATTGATCAGATGCGTTTTGATATGCTCCAGCGTTTTGCCGGTTACTACACCGGTGGTCTGGCTTACCTTACCGATCATAGCGCCGTATTTACCGAGGCTCATCAGGATCATGCCTTTACCGAAACGGCTGCCGGTCATGCCTGCATTGCCACCGGCCGTTTCCCGCAGGATCACGGCATTATCGGTAACGATGTTTATATTCGCAATCAGCACCGGATTGTTTATTCCGTTGCCGACACCACCGTTCGCATTATTGGTATTCCAAAATTTCAAGGCCGATCCCCACGTCTGCTGTTAAGCCCGGCTTTAGGCGATTATCTAAAGGCCGCCTCACCGCAAAGCAAAGTTTTTTCCGTATCCCTAAAAGATCGCGCCGCGGTTTTGATGGGCGGATACAATCCGGACGGCGTCTATTGGTATAATAAAGCAAACGGCAACTTTGTTACCAGCGATTATTATCAGTCGGACTATCCGCAATGGGTTAAAGACTTTAATGCCGGCGATGCAAAAGACAAATATTACAAAGGCAACTGGCATAAACTTTTCCCGGAAGAGGTCTATTACAACGCCAGCCGGGACAGCTTTATGGCCGAAGACGGCTATCCGAATCACAGTAATTTCCCACACTTATTCCCCCCGCCGGACAGTACAGGCTCGATTCCATCCAAATACTATTACTCGCTCTATGAAACACCTTTTGGTGACGACTTAATGCTGACATTTGCCAAAACGCTGATGGCGCAGGAAAAAGTCGGCCAGGATAGCATTCCGGATCTGATGCTGATAAGTTGCTCTAACTCCGACGTCATTGGCCATGATTACGGCCCGCTGAGTCAGGAAATCGAGGATTATTATCTGCGGCTTGACCTTTATTTGGCGGATTTCATCACTTTTTTGGATGAAAAAATTGGGCGAGCCAACTATGTTTTGACCCTGACATCGGACCACGGCGTTTTGCCGCTTCCGGAAGAGCTAAAGCTGCGTGGCCAGGACGCCCGGCGTATTCATCGCAACACGTTTTTAAAAGACCTTGAGCGGGTTGATACCGAGCTGCAGACGGAGTTGAAGGCAACAGGCAAACTATTAAGCTGGTGGAATGAGGGTTTAGTCATTAACTTTGCCGCAATCCCAAACAGTAATCCGGCGGAAATAGAAAAAATGGTAGCCCGAAAAATAGTAACAATCCCATACATAAAAGATGCCTTTACCTACAATGACTTGTTGAACCATACTGTTGAACCGCGCCCATTTTCCGAACTTTATCAGCACAGCTTCCATCCTGACCGCTCCCAGGACATTTTTATGCGGACTCAGGAGAATTATTTGATTTATGACTCGCCAACTGGAACCAACCATGGTTCGCCTTACCGTTATGATACACACGTTCCGCTTCTATTTTTGAGCGCCTCGGTTCAGACCGGACTCTATACGGAAAAAGTCAGTGTAACGGATATTGTACCGACGCTGGCGGATTTTTTGCGAATTCAGTCCGATAAAACCTGGCCGGGTCGCAGTCTGCGCCAATTGGTGCAAAAAAGCGGGCAATAGTGATTCGGGAGATTTTGGGGATAAAGCGGATTCATACCGAAAAAACACAGGCTGGATGTTTTTGGAGAAACTTGTTTAATGTTGAAATCAGGGCGTGCTTGCTCATTGACTTTAGTGTACATTTGTTTATATTGACGTACTTTTCTGCGATAAGTTTGTGGACAGAATTGTTTTCAAACCTAATAGGTCTCCAATGCCTAGTTAGGTTTATATCCTTAGGGTTTCCAGTTGCTTGTTCCAAACCCTAAGCACTTACGATAGAGGAGGTCACATGTTTTCATTTGAATTTTCCGAAGCCGTTGATCGGCTTAAGATCTCGGAAATTCGTGAGCTGATGAAGTTGGTCTCACGACCGAATCTGATCCTGTTTGGTGTTGGCACACCGGATGCCAGCCTTTTCCCGTATGACGCCGTACAGAAAATTCAGGCCAACTGGGACCCGGCAAAAGCTGCGCAAGCCTATCAATATTGCCCCACGTCCGGTGTTCCTTTACTTTTGGATGTCCTGCGGCAGTGGATTACTACGCACCAGAAAATATCGCTGGAAGGTCAGGAAATCATGACAACAGCCGGCGCGGCTCAGGGTCTTTATCTGGCCTCCCGGATTGCGATCAATGCCGGCACAAAAATTGCTGTTGAAAAGCCGACCTTTGTCAGCGCTATGGCCAGCTTTTTAATCAATGGCGCAGAGTTGATCTGGGTGCCGTTGGAAGATGACGGCGTCGACTTGAATAAGCTGGAAGATGTTTTTAAGCGCGAAAGACCACACTTTTTTTATACTATTCCTAACTTTCATAATCCGGCAGGCATTACCCAATCACAAGCCAAACGCCGCCGCCTGCTGGAACTGGCCGAAAAATACCAGATCTGGATTCTGGAAGACGATCCCTATGGCGAGCTATACTACGAGGGCAGCGCCGAAGATTACATAAGTATTAAATCCATGGATCGGAATCAAGTTGTCATCAATGTCGGCACCTTTTCAAAAATGCTGTCGCCGGCAATGCGGGTTGGCTGGATTGTTGGCCCGAAACATCTCATTAGTAAATGCGAAATTACCCGACAAGCGATTGATGCTTGCGGCTCATCGCTGACCCAAATGATTTGTGCCGACTATATGGCTTCCGGCCTGATTCACCCTACTCTGGAAAAAATGCGTGAGAGCTATCATCGCAAGCGTGATTTGATGGCTACCGCTATTCGGAATTACTTTCCGGACTGGATTAAAGTTTCGCAGCCGAAGGGCGGCTTTTTTATTTGGGTGGACTTAAAGGGGCGGATAGGCTCAAAAGATTTTTACAGCCGCTGCCTGGATGCCGGCGTTGCATTTGTAACCGATCATGCTTTTATGCCGCCGGAAGAAGCCGACCGTTGCTGTCGATTGTCTTTTAGCAATGCCGATGTCTCCAAAATTGAGCGTGGTATCGAAATTATGGGATCCATTTTGCGCAGTCTATAAAAAAGTTTGGCATCATTTTTAATCTGCCCGGTTATTTACAGCTATGTCTGAATCCAACATCAACATTGGTATTATCGGCGTGGGGCGAACCGCCCAAACCGTTCATTTGCCGGCATATCAGCAAATCAAGCAAGCCAATATTTTGGCCATTGCCGATATTGACGAAACCCGTGTCAAATGGGTGGCCAGCCGCAGCAATATTCACCATGCCTACACCGACTACCGCCGGTTACTGGAAAACAATGATATCCAGGCGGTGGACGTATGCGTACCTACCTTTCTTCATCATCAGGTTGTCATGGACAGCTTAGCCGCCGGCAAACACGTTTTTTGTGAAAAGCCCATGGCCCTTACCCTAACCCACTGCCGACAAATGATTGCCGCCGCAGAAAAAGCCGACCGTCTGCTGATGATTGGCGTCAACCAGCGCTATCGTCCGGATGTACAAATGCTTAAATCCTGGTTAGACACGAAGACGCTCGGCAAAGTTTATTATATTAAAGCCGGTTGGCTGTTTGGGTTAAATCGCTGGGAAACCAATCCCCATTTGCCGCGGGCGGTTGCCGCGGGCAGTGGTGCGCTGTATGATGTCGGCCAGCCAATGCTCGATCTGATGTTGTGGTTGTTGGATTTTCCGGAAATTGCCGAAATGAACGGCTCATCGTTTTCACTGTCAGAATTCAACGAATCAGACTTTGCTACAGTTTATTTAAAAACGAAAGACCAAACGACGCTGTTGCTGGAAGTCAGTTGGAGTTTGACTTCGGAAACCGACTTTACCTATTTAACGGTCAACGGCGCCAAAGGTATGGCGGCGCTTAATCCTTTACGCACGAATAAAGATAAAATTATTCTCAAAGAAAAAGACGGCGTTCTGATTAATGTAACGCCGCCGATCAAAACCGGTAAAAGTGTCTACCTGAAATCGTATGAAGTGGAGTTGCGCCATTTTATTGATTGTATCGCTTCAGATCGTACGCCGGTTTCCCCTGGCCGCCAAATGCTGGCCAGCATGGAAATTTTAAAGCAGCTCTTCGATGCGGATAAAAAGACCTGAGCCGGTTTCCAGCTTTCAACGCAGGCACATTCGTCATCATTCCAAGCACACCATGACCAAATTACACTCACTACAGCTCCTCTTTGGCACATCCTTAACCAGCGAAATTGAAACGGAAAAATGGCTGGCCAAGCTACGTTTCTTTGCGCTCGGCTGCGTCATTTTACTGATTTATTTCTATACCCGATTTGCGCCGGAATTTATCCTTAAGCCCGAACTGATCGTCATCACCGGCTGGTTGTTGGGTTATAATCTGGTCAACGCCTTTTTGCTTAGCCGCAACATTTATCATCCCCTCGTTAAGTTTGTTACCGCCGCCGGTGATATTCTCTGCGCCGCGTTGCTGGTTCGCATTACCGGCTCCGTCAACAGTCCATTTTTGATCGGCTTTACAATCTCTATTTTTGTTTATGGCGTCCGCTATCAGCTTTTGTTTGCCCTCTATATCGCCGCTCTGGTGACTTCCGGATATATTGGAATTGTTCTGCTAATGGACCCGCGGCTGGGTTTGACCGGCACCGAGAACATTCTGGTCGATCTGGCCATGACCTTTGTTTGGATATTGACCGAGCCTTTTTCTGCTTCAGCACAAATTCAGCAATCGGATGTCCACGATTTGGTTGTTAATGAGTTTATTAAAATTGCCTTTTGGTGGATTGCCGGAATTATTGCCGGCTTTATTGGCTCGCTGCTGGCCGATGAACAAACAGAAATTCAGGCAGCTCATGACTCGCTGCAGCATAAAGTCGGTGAGTTTGAACATCTGCAGGAGCAATACGACGCCAAACAGACCGAGTTAGACAACTCGCTGGTCGATTTAAAAGTGCAGGCCCGTCAGTTGGAACAGGAGCGAGATCGTTCCGTCTCGCTGTCCAACGAGCTGAAGATGATCCGTCAGCATTCGCAAAACGTCAACAATACCTTTGACATCGACGAAATCTACAAATTTACCGCCCAATCCATGAGCGAACTAATGGGCGTCGATTTTACGGAAATTTATCGCCTTGATGTTGGGAAAAAAATAGGCCACACCCGCACCGAATACAGCAACAGCAATGGCGAAATGCGCCCCTTGGACACCCGGTTGGCCATCGCCAAAAACCCGGTTGTGCTGCTGCTGCAAAAACTCCACGCCCCGCTGGCCGTCGAAGATGTCGCCGACGAAAAAGCGCCGCGTCCGCTGACCAACCTGATGCGCGCCTACGGCTTTAAATCCGCCATGCTGGTGCCGATCATCGTCAACAATAAAGTGGACGGCGTGATCGGTCTGGAAGAGGCCGAGCGGCAGCGCGTCTTTGTCCCGCACGAAACGCAATTGTGCATTACCCTGGCCGGTCAGGCCGCCCGCGCTATTGAGCGCGCCCGCCTGTTTGAAGAGACCAAATTCACCAGCAGCAAGCTGCAACAAGCCTTTATCAGTTTGTCCGAACAAACCAAGTCCATCGAAAAACGCGCTCAGGAATTGGCATTAATCAACGAAGTATCCCGCTCGCTGAGCGCTACGCTGGATTTTGACACCATGATCCAGACCGTGTTGAGCCAGATGGCCACGCTGATCAATGTCAGCCGCAGCGTCCTCTTTTTGGCCGATGAAAAAGAAGGCTTTATCCGCATGGTCGGCGAGTTCGACAGCACCAGCCAGAAGATTCGTGAAATGGGCGATGTCTTTAAAACCGACAACCACCCCATGCTCAAAGAAGTGATGGATAACGCTAAAGTTATCAATATCCCGGATACGAATGATCCGGCGCTCGACCCCGTGGTGCGCCAGAATTTTGCGGCCTACGGCATCAAATCCATGCTGATGGTGCCGCTGATCTTTCGCGGCAAAACGACCGGCTTGCTGGGTCTGGACGAAATGCACGAGCAGCGCGAATTTACCGAAGAAGAAGTCAATTTTGTCCAACTGCTGTGCAACCAGGCCGCCATCGCCATCGAAAACTCACTGCTGTATACCAACGTGGAACAAGGCATCGTGGCCCTGCGTGAATTTAACGAGCAGCTAAGTGCGTTGTATGAAGTCTCCACCTCGTTGACCGTACAGCTTTCCACGAAAGATGTGTTGTGCCAGTTGATGGACATTTTGGGCCATACTTTTGATGTGGAAATCGGTCAGGCAATTCTGTTGGACCCGGATACAAAATTATCCTGTTTGACGGCCATTTACGAATCCACTAAAAACAAAACCGAGTATTTAGATCAATCTACCGAAATTAATGAAACATTCCCATCGTTTAAAGTCATGCAGGACAAAAATATTTTGATAGTCGAAAACCTGGAAGCCGAGGGGCAAGTGGTGCCGGTCCATTTGGTGGATCAGGTAAGAATCGGCGCGGCCCGCTCGGTGATAGTGGTGCCGATGGTCGCCGCCGGGCAGTTGATGGGCGCAATCGAGCTTTATCTCAAAACCGCCGGCGCGTTCCCGGAAGACCGAATCAAGCTGATTTCCACCGCCGCCAATCAGGCGGCCATCTCTATGGAAAATTCGCGTTTGTTCCAGGAAATTCAGGAAGCGACCGCGAAATTGGAAATCGTCAGCGAGGCCAAATCCAATTTTGTCTCCATCGTCTCGCATGATTTGCGGACGCCGCTGACTTCCATCAAATCCTTTAGCGAAATCATGATTGACGAGTTGGAAGAAGGCGAGTCCGATCCGGAAAATCAAAAACGCTTTCTCGGCATTATCGTCAACGAAACGGATCGCCTGACCCGGCTGATTAACGATCTGCTGGACCTGTCCAAGATTGAATCGGGCAAGATGGACTGGCATTTTGAGCTGCAGGATTTTGCGCCGGTGATGAAGCATTCCGCCGCGACTTTTTCCGGCGCAGCGCTCGGCAAAAATATTGCATTTGATATGAAGGTTGATGACGAAAATCTGCCCCAGGTGAAGATTGACAAAGATCGTTTTATGCAGGTAATTGCCAACCTGCTGTCCAACGCGATCAAGTTTACCGATGAAGGCGGGCGGGTGGCGGTGTCACTGGAAAAGAAGGAGACCCATCTGCTGGGCTGCGTGGCCGATTCCGGCGTGGGTATTCCGGCCGATCAAGTCAATCTCGTATTCGAGCGCTTCCGTCAGGTCAAAACCAAGCGCAACAAGCGCAAGCATGAAGGCACCGGCCTGGGTCTGGCCATTGCCAAGGAAGTGATCGAGCATCACGGCGGCAAGATTTGGGTGGAAAGCGTGTTGGGCGAAGGCAGTCGGTTTTTCTTTACCATTCCGTTGGAGTTTCACCCGCCAACGGAAGCGGCCGGATAAAATTAACCGCCATACAGTTACAGTGTTTTTTGACCGCCAAATAGATAATCTTTTACCCGACCCTTACCCAGCCGACGATTGACTTTTGCACAAAAATTCCGGCGCAAAATTTGCCCCGTTTGGTCACTCGATGGTATTTGTGTCCGGATTAACACGCACTTGCAGGAACAATGTCAAATTCTTGAGCGGTTCAAAGACTTCTCCATAAAGTTCGGCTTCCAAATCCACGTCCTTGCACTGACCGTCGTTAAATGTCAACCGCAATACCTATAAAATCTTTGCATCTTTATATTTTTTAAGCTAATTTGTATGCCGTACAGGAAAGTCTGTGCGGCATTTTTGTTTTGTAAAATCCCCGCCACAAAAGGAAAGCCACATGCCCGAGGAAACCAAATCCCCCGAAGTAAAAGAAACCGCCCCCCAACTCGAAGGCGGCACGTACGAAATCATCGGCAAGCAGCTGAACGCCACCGGCGCGGAACTGCGCGGTCGGCTGAACGACGCCCGCAAGCAGGTCACCACCTTGCGAAGGTTACAGTTGGCAAAAAGCACATAACGACCAAATTTTCACACTCCTTCCAAGTTCACCTTCGCAAGGTTATTTTTGTTGAGCGGCTAACCTTGCGAAGGGAACGTTCGACCATTTCAGAATATTTGAAAGTTTTATCTATCGCATGAAGTTTACCCTCCGCAAGGGGATTTGCTATGAAAAACAATATTTTTGTCGAGCGGCTAACCTTGCGAAGGGAACGTTCGACCATTTCAGAATATTTGAAAGTTTTATCTATCGCATGAAGTTTACCCTTCGCAAGGTGATTTGCTATGAAAAACAATATTTTTGTCGAGCGGCTAACCTTGCGAAGGGACACGTTCGACCGTTTCAGAATATATGAAAGTTTTATCTACGCATGAAGTTTACCCTCCGCAAGGTGATTTGCTATGAAAAACAATGATCCATATCTCAAAGGACATGCCTATCACATATTCAATCGGGGTTGCAATCGCGAACGCATCTTTTTTACGGATGCCAACTACGTCTATCTGCTCAAAAAAATCAAAGAAACTCACGGCAAGTACGGCGCTAATCTGATCGCCTATTGTTTGATGCCAAATCATTACCACTTTCTTGTGCAGCAGCAAACCGATCGGCCTCTCTCGGATTGGCTGCAAAACATTTTCAATGGCTATTCTCAAGCCATCAACAAGCAAGAAAGACGAAGCGGCACGCTTTTCCAGGGCCGACCCAAAAATATTGATATTTATGATGACCGATATTTCATCCAGCTTGCGCTGTATATTCACTACAATCCCGTCGAAGCCGGACTGGTAAAAAAGCCTGAAGATTGGTTGTACTCAAATTATCTTGAATGGGCTGGAAAACGAAATGGCTCCTTGGTTGATCGTGAAATGGTCAATGCCTATTTCAGATCGCCCGCCGACTATGAAAAATTGATGACGGAATACGATTTGGAAAAGAGTCTGAAAGATGATAAATTGGAATCGTTTACGGTAGATTTTGTAAAGTAGCGTTGCGAAGGTTATATTTGCGTCGAAGTTAGTGCGTCAAGGTTTTCGAGAATTTTTTAGCGTGACCTTCGCAAGGTTATTGTTACAACCGGCTAACCTTGCGAAGGGCTACGACCGACCATCTCAGAATATTTGCCCGTCTGTCCATCGCCCAAAGTTTACCCTTCGCAAGGTGGAACTCACACAAAAGTTACCCTTCGCAAGGTGGAAAGGAAAGTCACATGCCCGAAGAAACCAAATCCCCCGAAGTAAAAGAAACCGCCCCGCAACTCGAAGGCGGCACGTACGAAATCATCCGCAAGCGGCTGTACGCTACCGGCGCAGAACTGCGCGGTCGGCTGAACAAGCTGAGCGTGTATCCTCGCACGAGAGCTCATTCAGTAGTGTTACAACGAAAGCAATAAAGGACTCAATTATGAAAAATGATGGGAAACAACTTGAAAAGTTTGTAAAAGCGATTGAAGCAGCACTTCTTCCAGCCGGATTTGATGTTAAGCTTAATGAAAGAGTATTTGACGGCGATGGCAACCAAATAGCGGAATTTGACATAATAGTCACAGGCAAAATAGGTTCTGCTTCTTTCAAATGGTTAATTGAATGCCGTGATCGCAGCTCTCAAGGACCTGCGCCAGTGAGTTGGATTGAGCAGCTTGTAGGGAGGCGGGAACGTTTTAATTTTGATAAAGTGACTGCTGTTTCAACAACTGGCTTTGCGGTCGGAGCTCGAAGTTTTGCAAAGGAAAAAGGGATTGAACTTCGTAGAATGACAAATGTTACTTTGGACAACCTTTTAGATTGCTTCCAAATTAGCCACATTGAGCATATAAATCAGCGTGGAAATTTGATTAATAACTGTGAGATTCAATACAATATTGGAACGCCAATTACTACGCTCCAAAAGATCCAACAGAAAACGAATTTATCGACAATAGATTCACCGTTTCTAATCTCAAAAAAAGATGGTAAGATCGTTAGTTTACTTGAAGCTTGGCAAGGTGTTTTGAATATTTCGTCAGATATTTTTAACGATATCTATCCAAACCAACCACCTGTTGTAAAGCAAATTATTGCAAACTATCCCGATCCATTAGATAGGTATCAAGTCAAATGTGATGCTGAGAGAATAGATGTTGTGCGAATTGTTTTTGAAGCAGAGCTTTCTATTAGTTCGATAAGTATTCCCATTTTTGAAATTGTGCAGTACGAACCTTTTGAGGAAGAAAACATCATTGCGCAATCCTTAATTTTTAAAATAGATGAGACATCACAACAACTTATTATTCACGGTATTCGCTCTGATAATGGATTAAAAATAGCCGTTCAATCGGTACCTTTAGTACATTGATAACATTGATACTTAAATTTTTCAAAGGAATAACATATGCCCGACCCAACCCCGCCCCCGACACAAAAGAAACCACCCCCCAACTCGAAGGCGGCACGTACGAAATCATCCGCAAGCGGCTGAACGCCACTGGCGCAGAACTGCGCGGTCGGCTGCATAACACATTACGCTAACTTAACATGTCGAAAGGAGATAACCATGCAATCTGTTCACCTTCACACCACGCTTGAAAAAGACGGTGTATTAACAATGACCGGTTTGCCCTGCAAAAAAGGTCAAACTGTGGAAATCATCGTTTTGTTTAAACCCGCCAAAACAGCGAGGAAAAGAAAGTACATGACTGCTGCAGAATTACTTGAAACCGATTTGGTCGGGCTTTGGAAAGATAGAACAGACATTGGTGATAGTGTTGAGTTTGCCCGAAAACTGCGAGAAAAAGCCCAGAATCGGAGGCACAACGTATGATTTTTGTAGATAGCGATGTGATGATTGATGTGCTGCGCAAGCACCCGCCGGCTATTGCCTGGATGCGCACAATTGGCGCTGAAACTCTGGCCATGTCCGGTTTTGTGGCTATGGAATTGATTCAGGGGTGCAAAAATAAAACAGAGCAACAGCGGGTGGAGAAACATCTGAAAAATATCCGGCTAGTCTGGCCGTCGGAAGTTACTTGCGAAGCCGCTTTTACCACATTTTCCAAACATTATTTGAGCCACAATATTGGTATTTTGGATGCTGTTATTGGCCATACGGCGGTTGATTTGGCTATCCCACTTTGCACGTTTAATGCCAAACACTATGCCGTTGTGCCCAATTTAACCTGCACAATACCTTATCAGCGATAACGGAATGCTCGATAAATAAAGGATTATGACCATGCCCGAAGAAACCAAATCCCCCGACACAAAAGAAACCGCCCCGCAACTCGAAGGCGGCACGTACGAAATCATCCGCAAGCGGCTGAACGCCACCGGCGCGGAACTGCGCGGTCGGCTGAACAAGCTGAACGATGCCCGCAAGCAGGTCACCACCTTGCGAAGGTTACAGTTGGCAAAAAGCACATAATGACCAAATTTTCACACTCCTTCCAAGTTCACCTTCGCAAGGTTATTTTTGTCGAACGGCTAACCTTGCGAAGGGACACGTTCGACCATTTCAGGATATTTGAAAGTTTTATCTGTCGCATGAAGTTTACCCTCCGCAAGGTGATTTGCTATGAAAAACAATGATCCGTATCTCAAAGGACATGCCTATCACATATTCAATCGGAGTTGCAATCGCGAACACATCTTTTTTACGGATGCCAACTACGTCTATCTGCTCAAAAAAATCAAAGAAACT
>CAYOLL010000143.1:0-15317 GCA_964404765.1 uncultured Gemmatimonadota bacterium
GTGGTACACTTTTGGTGCCGATTTTTGGTACACTTTTAAATGCCTATTGACAGGATAATTATATTCGATCATTAACTGGTGACGTCAATGGAAATATCTGGATTGGAACTTTAGGCAGTGGTTTAGCTCGTTTTGATGGCGTGAACTGGACGATCTTCAATACTGCCAATTCCGATTTGCCGGATAATTATATTGGATCCCTAACAAGTGATGCCAACGGAAATATCTGGATTGGAACTTTAGGCAGTGGTTTGGCTCGTTTTGACGGCATTAACTGGACAGTTTACAATACAGGTAATTCCGGCTTGCCGCATAATTCCATCGTTGCCTTGAATAATGACAGTGGTGGAAATATTTGGATTGGCACTGGGAGCGGCATAGTCCGTTTTAACGGTGACAATTGGAGTGTTTACAACATCAGCAATTCCGGGTTACCGGATAATAATGTCTGGTCGTTAACCCTTGACACTCACGGACACAAATGGATTGGAACTACAGGCGGTCTTGCCGTCTTTCGCGAAGGCGGCGTTTCCGATGATCTGGTTGCCATCGAAGACGAGCCGCCCGCACCCGCCGCCAACACGACCGGGCTTGCGCTCAACTATCCCAATCCCTTTGCCGCGCACACAACCATCCGCTTTCAGTTGCCGGCGCGGCAAGCGGTGTCTTTGCAAATCTACAATACCGCCGGGCAATTAGTGCGCACACTGATTCAAGCGCCCTACGCGCCGGGCGAGCACGCCGTCGCCTGGGATGGTCGCAACGAACAAGGCCAACCGGTCGGCAGCGGCGTCTACTTCTATCGCCTGCAAGCGGGCGCGCACACGGAAACGCGCAAGATGGCGCTGCTGCGTTAATCGGCCTTAAAATTCGATTGATAAAAACGAAAACTCACACCATTCTGGCTAAAGAAGCGAAAGGACTAAACATGCCAACAGCTAACGATCTATCAATGACTCGCGAGGCCGCCGAGGCATTGCTCAACACGCTGGTCGGGCAATGGGCCGGCACAAACCGGACGTGGTTTGAACCGAACAACTTGGCCGATGAATCACCCATCACCGCCACGCTGCGCCAATTGCCCGGCAGCCAATACATCATCTACGAATATCAGAGTGCGCTGGAGGGCAAGCCCTTTCACGGTCTAGCGATTTTCGGTTTCAATCGCTTCACCCATGTGTTTGAGTCGGCCTGGGTGGACGGTTTTCACCAGAGCGGCAACATCATGCTGTCGCGCGGGCCGGGGCGGACCAACGGTTTTGGCGTGCTGGGCGGCTATGCCGATCCAGGCGGCGGCCCGGACTGGGGCTGGCGCACCGTCATTGACATCATCACGCCGGATCATATCACGATCACAGCCTACAATATCACCCCAACCGGCGAAGAGGCCAAAGCCGTTGAAGCAGATTACTTCCGGAAGCATTGAACTGTCATTGCGAACCGGTTCACCGTGAAGCAATTGCCCGTAAGTGTGCTTGTAACAACGAGATTGGAGGGCTCTTCGATGTCAAAACGCATCATTTTTCTGTTCGCTTTATGGCTGATCTCCGGCTGTGCCAGTCAGCCGCGGCAGTTTAACGGCGCAGCGATGTCACATGCCGAGATGAATCAGGTTCTCGATGACCGCTATGCCACTATTGTGACCGTTGATAACCAAATACTGGATGTACGCCAGGTAGAAATTGATTCTACGATCGTGCGTTATGTCAATAAAACCGGTAAATTGGCCCACATTCCAACCGCAGAAATCGCCGAATTCACTGTCGGCACAACCAAAAGTGAGCTGCGAACAAACGGCTGCACGGTCGGTTTTGGCCTCATCGGTTTTTTGGCCGGCGGCATGGTGGCTATAGGCATGATGTTTGATGAATCGGAGAGTAATAGTCTTCTCAAAGGATTAGTCACCACGGGTTTAGGCACGTATTTAGGCATAATTACCGGCGGAAAAACTTACCCACCGGGAGCTGAAGAGGATCGGTATACGCTTAATCCGACCTGGAAATCGGTGTACGGCGCCTCGGAGACGCATTTTTTGCCGGGCGCAGTCATCGCGGAGCAAATCGGGGCATGGGTTGGCATCGCTTACAACGGTCAAACCGGCTGGACGTTGCGGGCTCGGATGCGGATCGTTGACGGTGGATTGTTGGTGCCGGAACCGGTTTTTGCCGAAATTTTTAATTAAAAGGTCTTAAATTGCACCCATTATTTTATCTGCAAAAACTGGCCTTGGATTTATTCTTCCCGGAGACCTGCGCCAAATGCGGCAAGCTGCTCAATTTTGATGAGCCGGGTGTGTGCGCGGAATGCTGGCGTTCCGTGCGCGGGTTGTCGGGGCATTTTTGCCTGCGCTGCGGTTCCAATTACGATGTTGATCAAAATCGGCAGTGCGCGCGTTGCATTCAGGGTAAAAATTTGTTTAAACAAGCCTGTAGCCTGGGTTATCATGAACCTCCGCTGAACGAACTGGTCTCTCGGTTTAAATATGGCGAAGGGTTGCGCTGGCATCGCCGGCAAAAATCCATGCACATGGCGGACTTTCTGGGCGCGCGGATGGCTCGGCTGTTGCCGTTACGCAAGCATATTTCGCACAGCGCGTTGATCGTGCCTGTGCCGATTCATGCCAATAAGCTGGCCGAGCGCGGCTTTAATCAAAGCGAAATACTGGCGGCGGCAATTGCCCGCAAAACCGGGCTGCCGCTGGATACTGTCGGGCTTATCCGGATTGTCGAGACCCAAACACAGGCTAAATTGGACGCCAGGCAGCGATTGGAAAACGTGAAAGATGCTTTTGCCGTAATCAACCCGTTGACATTCATCGAACAAAACATTTTGCTGATCGACGACGTATTGACCACCGGCGCGACGATCAACGCCTGCGCCGGGAAACTGCTGGAAGCGGGCGCACAGCAGGTCTGCGTCATGACCATTGCCCGCGCCGCCGGCAGCGACGATAAATAGGCCGGCACATTTGAAAATCACCAAAAGGAGCTTTTATGACCCTGACCGAGTTTCATCCACAAACCATTATCGAACCCTTTCGCGTTCGTTCCGTAGAACCGATCCGGTTTACCTCCATGTCCGACCGGGAAGCCGCCTTGCAGCGCGCCGGTTTCAATCCATTTCTGCTTCATGCCGAAGATGTTTTGATCGACTTACTGACCGACAGCGGCACCGGCGCGATGTCGTCACGGCAATGGGCCGGCATGATTGCCAGCGACGAATCCTACGCCGGGGCAACTTCGTTTTACAAGTTTGAAAACACCGTGCGCGATATTACCGGCTTCAAGCATGTTATTCCCACCCATCAGGGACGGGCCGCGGAGCACATTCTTTTTACCACGATTGCTAAAAAAGGCGATGTGATTCCCAACAACACCCACTTTGACACCACCCGCGCCCATGTTGAACACGCCGGCGCCGAGGCCCGCGACATGGTTATCCCCGAAGGCCGTCAGCCGCGCACGCTTCATCCTTTTAAAGGTAATATGGATTTGGAAAAGTTGCGCGCCGTCATCCGCGAAGCCGGGCCGGCCCGTATTCCCTGCGTCATGATAACCGTCACCAACAATTCCGACGGCGGCCAACCGGTCAGCATGGCCAACATTCGCGCCGCCGGCCAAATTGCGCATGAAAATGGCCTGCCGTTTATTATCGACGCCTGCCGTTTTGCCGAAAATGCCTGGTTTATCAAAACCCGCGAGGAAGGTTATAGCGACAAATCACCGCTCGAAATTGCCCGCGAAATGTTTAGCTACGCCGACGGCTGCACCATGAGCGCCAAAAAAGACGGCATGGCTAATATCGGCGGCTTTTTGGCGCTAAACGATGACCAAACCGCCGAACAATGCCGCAGTTTGGAAATTTTGACCGAAGGCTTCCCAACTTACGGCGGCATGGCCGGCTATGACATGGAAGCGATTGCTGTCGGATTGTATGAGGCCTTAGACGAGCATTACCTGCGCTATCGCATTCGTTCGATCGCTTATCTGGGGGATAAATTGACGGCAGCCGGCGTGCCGATTATCTTGCCAACCGGCGGTCATGCGGTGTATATTGATGCGCGCGAAATGCTGCCGCACATTCCGCCGCTGCAATATCCGGCCTGGTCGCTGAACAATGCCCTGTATCTGCTGGGTGGTGTGCGTGGGGTTGAGATCGGCACGGTGATGTTTGGGCTCAGCCCGGACGGCACGGAAAAGCCGGCCCGCCTGGATCTGGTGCGGTTAGCCTTTCCTCGCCGGGTCTATACCCAAAGCCATGTGGATTATCTGGCCGAGGTCATCCTGGCGGCCTATGCGCAGCGAAAGCAATTGCCGGGCTATCGCATGGTTAAACAATCCGCGGTGTTGCGACACTTTACAGCGCGTCTGGAACCGATTATTTGAAGTGTTGAGCGCCGCGTAACTAAAGGCACGGCTGACAAATCCGGGGGGAAATGTTTATGCTGACGACCATTGAAAAAATGCTGTATTTGAAAAAGGTAGAGCTGTTTAAAATGCTGGACAGCCGCTATTTGCGGGTGGTAGCGGACATTGCCCATGAAGTTTCATTTGCCAAAGGTGAGACCATTATCCGTCTGGGCGATGTGGGCACCTGCCTTTTTGTGATTGTGGTGGGCGAGGTCAATGTGCAGATTGACGAAACCCACATGATTGCCCAGCGGCTGTCACGCAATGTACTGGGCGAAATGGCGGTTTTGAGCGACAACCCGCGGGCGGCGACCTGCATCGCCGCAACGCCGGTCAGCGCCCTCAAGATCGAACAGCTTGAGTTTCAGGAGTTGATGCGGGAAAAACCGGAAGTGGCCATTGGCATTATCAAAGTATTAACACTTCGTTTAGAGGACCTGCTTAAAAAAAGTGAAACGACTTTGTAAATTTTTTATTTTTTTATTATGACGAGGAGGTTATAAATGCATGAGGCGCTTAAGAAAAATCTGTTTCTGGTAAAAGAGCATGTCGGCATGTTTAAAGCCGCTAACAATTACGATATTTATAATCCGGAAACCAGTCAAATTGTGTTGGAATGCCGCGAGGAAAATCTGGGCTTTTTTACCAAGATGTTTCGATTTACCGATTACAAACGTATGACGCCGTTTGATGTGCAGATTCGCACAAAAGACGGGCGACAGGTCATTCGTGTCAGTCGTGGAGTTTCGCTGTTTCTTTCCAAGGTAGATGTGTTTGATGAAAATAACCGGCGGGTTGGCGGATTTAAGCAAAAATTCTTTTCCATCGGCGGCGCTTTCTCGATTTTGGACGCTAACGATAAGCCGGTGTGCGACTTAAAGGGTAAGTGGACAAGCTGGGAGTTCAAGTTTATGGATAAGGATCGCGAGTTGGCAACCGTTTCCAAAAAATGGGCGGGCATGGGCAAAGAACTCTTTACCAGCGCCGACAATTACGCGCTTAAAATTTCGGCCCAAGTTCCCCAGGATGCGCCGGTGCGCTTGTTGATTCTGGCCGCCGTCATGTGCATCGACATGGTTTTGAAGGAATAGCCTGAATAATTCATAAGGCGATAAACCGCAACTGTAGCACAGAATAGCATTCTGTGCTTTCTCCAAGTATGCTCAGATTGCTAATCTGAGCTACAACATTCTCGCGGACAGCGCAAATGTTGCGATGTAATTTTATAAAGTAACCACGAAAAGTAAGGGTTTATCAAGTTCGAACTTAAAATTTTATTTTTCTCGTTTTGGATGTATAACTTTTGAAATTTGAAATGACAAACCTTTCGTGTATTTAGTGTATTTCGTGGTGAATAATTCAGGATGAAAGCCGGTTTATCTGAAAAATATAATTCATCTCCCAACAAATCCGCGTCTGTTTAATCATCGTGAATGCTAATCCGTTTTTGTCTGTAATAGCGCGGATTTGATCTAACGCGCAGTCTTCGCTTAAGATCATAAAAACGCGGGTATGGGCGCTCATAAAAGCCGGAAGTTGAAGAAATAAGCGCTCAAAATATTCGAACCGACTGCCGCAGTACCAGGCAAGATCGCTTTCGGTTTCCGGGTCTTTGGGATAATAGGGTGGATTAATAAGGATAAAGTCAAAATGACCGGTTGTGATTCCGGCAAACAAGTCGGATAAAACAATTTCCAGGGTGACATGATTCGCCGCGGCATTCCGAACAAGCGCCAGCACCGCCGTCGGGCTGATGTCAGTGGCCGTAACCCGTGCGCCGTGTTTGGCTGCCCAAATGGCAATGAGCCCGCTGCCGGCGCCAAGCTCCAGAAACTCCTGATCTTCCAGCACAAATTGGCGAACATAATTCAACAGCAGTTGGGTGCTAAAAAATAAGCCGGGATGGAACACACCCGGCATAATCTCCAACGATATATCCTGGTAGCGATAGCGTCGCGGCTTCCGCAAATAGCGGATAACCAATGGCCGGTAAAAATGATGCAGCAATCGTCTGAAAAACGACATAGAATTCAACCCGGCGCAGCTGTGGCGGCGGACTGAACACATGGCAGGCTGATATAAAACGTGCTGCCCTCATTCTCCTGACTCTCCACCCAGATTCGACCATGATGCAAATCGACCAGCGCTTTTGCAATGGATAAGCCGATTCCAAGCCCGCCAGAGTTGAACTCAATCGTCCCGGAATGATGATAGCGTATGTCTTTCGGCGTATAAAACTCTTTAAAAATGGTCTCGTGCTCGGACACCGGGATGCCGATGCCGGTATCCATGACCGCAATTAACACGTGATCTTCTGCCGGCTTAAGGTGGATGCGAATAGTGCCTCCGTCCTGCGTATAACGAATCGCGTTTAGTAACAGGTTAACCAGAATTTGCCAGACAGAGTCCGCGTGCATTTGAATCCGAACATCTTCCTCGGGCAAGTCCGATTCAAAATGCAAATTGCGCTTATTCATAAACGGGAAAATTTCCTGAGCAACTTCGCGGATCAGGCAATTGATGGAGCTTTCTGCAAAGTCAAGCTGAAGTTGCGGTCGGGAAAGATGGGACAGATCGCAGATGGTATTCACAATTTTTTGCAGATGACCCAGGGCTTCCAAACAGCGATTAAGATAATCTTTAATCTCCGGATCGCAGCTGGGTTCGTGACACATTTTGATTAATTGCAGGTAACCGCCCAAGACCGCCAGCGGGGTGCGGAGCTCGTGGGAAGTCAGATTGATGAAGGCGGATTTCATGTGATCTAATTTTTGCAACTGCCGATTAACTTCGTCCAATTGATAACCGCGCTGTTCGGCTTTTTCATAAAGGCGAGCGTTTTCGATAAAAATAGCCGCTTGATTGGCCACCATCATCAGTGTATGCTTTAGCTGAGCCTCAACCATGTGGGTATTCTGCTCACTATCCATGTAGATAACGCCAAAAGGCTTTGGGGATGATGGTGCGACTAAGGGCAGACAGACAATCGTCAACAGATTCAGCTTGTTGATGCTTTCCGTAGCGCCAATGTCGGTATTTTGGAGAGCATCCTGCAGAAATATCGGTTCACCGGTTTCAATCGTTTTAAGCACGACGCTCCGGCTAATGGCAAAATCCGCCCCGGCCAACGATTCCTGATTAATGTGCCGTCCAACCTGGAAAAACCATTGCCGGTCTGTGGCCATCGGGCCGTTGGCTTCCAGCAAAATCAAAAAGCCCCGCTGAGCCTGACTGAGCTCAATGCACGAGTCAATAATGGAGTCCAATAAATCATTTAGATGTAAAGACGTGCTGATGATGCGAATGACATCGAGAATGGCCAGTCCGGTTTGCATCATCTCATAGTGCGGATCATTCTTTTCAGCGGCGGCGCTTTCTTCTAAAAGGTGAAGGCGCTCACGCAACATGCCGACTTTGGCCAGCGTTAATTGGGTCTGATCTTGCAGTCGGATCAGTCGATCGGTATGGGCTTCGTACTGCATGCGTGCTTCGATTGGGGAAACGCTTTTCGCCAGATAATCGTGGCCTTCAGCCTGCACCGTGCGTTGGATTTTTGACAATTCATTGACGCGCTTTCGAAATTCGGCGATCGGCGTTTTTTCACTCAATGCGCGATACAATAACAAGGCATGATGGCCAAATTCCCAGGCTGCCGTCAAGGCGTACAAGGCATAGTAAACTGCGGCTTTCCGGTCTTCATCCGTCTGTGCTTCGGCCAGCTCGACCAGCTCGGCGACAACTTGCCGTCGAACTGCCCGATCCGTAGCTTTGCCATAAGCTATTTTAGCGGTCAACACCGCACTTTTGAAAGAGACCTCGTCATGGCCAATCGAGCGGGCAATCCGGGCGGCTTCTTCCACCCGCCGGCCGGCGTTATCCCAATCCCGCAGATCGACGAAAATGTCCGCTGATTCCGTCAAAGCATCGCATATCAAAGACAGATTATTAGCTTGCCGCGCCTTTTCCAGCGCCAATTCGAAGCCTTCCTGCGCGGCGCTTATGTCGCCGGCGGTCCGATAAATTTGCGCTGTATAGAGTTCTAACAGGCCGCTATAAGCAGCGTTTTCTACCTGAGTGTCTTTTTCACTTGCCTTCCGATAGAACGCAAAAGCTTTGTCATAATGGCCGGATGTAAACTCAAGATGTCCTAATTCGGCCAGCGCCATCACTTTATGGGCAATGTTACCCGTTTCTTCGGCAATCTGATATTCTTTTTGATAGGTCAGCCGGGCATTTTCATAATCATGAAATTTTATATAAATTTGCCCGATTTGGTGGAGAATACCGGACGATTGCAAGCGGTTGCCGATGGACGCATCGTAGCTTAGCTTTTTTTGGTAAAAATCCATCGCCTCCTGATAGCGTTTCTGATTAAAATAACACTCGCCCAAGTTACCAATCGTTATGCTGATTGCCAAACGATTATTGCTTTGTTCGGCTAAGATCAGCACCCGGTCATAGCATTCCTGCATTTTATCATATTGGCGCTCTTCATTATAGATGTTGCCCAAATTGCCCAATGCTAAAATAAGCGCTGTTTTATGATTATATTTTTCGGCCAGCTCGCACTGCCAGTTGAAATAATTCCTGGCCTGATTAAAGTCACGCTGCATCATCGAGATGACTCCCAGCCGACCCATAACATTGGCAATTCCCTCTCCGTATTCAATCGCCTGATACAGAACCAAAGCCTGCTCAAGCAGCGGGCGGCTTTCAATCAGCTTACTTTTGCGAATCAATAATTCTGCCAGTCCCAGGCTGCTATGTCCTATTAACAAGCGGTCTTCCAGCGATTCGGCTATTTTCAGACATTGCCGGTAAATTGTTTCGGCTTCCTGCCATTTGCCCATGATGGTCACAATTTCGCCGCGCTTGAGGGCAACGGTCACGTAGGCATGACTCTCGCGGCTGTCCAATTGGGATAGCGCCTGATCGTAATATGCCAGCGCTTTGCGATATAGAAAATTGCTTTTGGCCTGATTACCGGCGCGCTCCAGATAGTAATAAGCTTTAAGCTTGTCGCCGGCTTGTTGATAATGGTCGGCCAACTCTTCCACATACGCATCCAGATTATGCCGGTAAAGATGTTCCATTTGGCGGGCGATATGCGCATGAAGCCACTCCAGGTCCGGAACAGCGCTGATAATTGCTTCACGAATTAAAGGATGGCTAAAGCGGTACATTACATGATCATCCATAATTTCCTGACAAAAAATCTCCAGCCGCTCTAACTCGGTCACACGCTGATTGATTTCACCAATCGTGGTGCGCTGGCAAATATCGTTAAGCTCGGCTGTCGTAAAGCTGCGATTCAGCAAGGCGGCGATAAAGATAAAATCCATTACCTTGGCCGAAAACTGACGGCGTGACACGCGTGACAAAATTAAATCGGCAATGGTGGCGGGCAGTTGAGCCTGTTGAATAGGCCGTGACAGCGTCCATTCGCGCCGTTCGCGCACAATAAACTGCTGCTCGACCAGGGTGCGCAGCAATTCCTGCAGAAAAAAAGGATTGCCACCCACTCGTGTCACCATATCCGGAATGGCCTGCCGCAGACCGGGGCTTAGCTGATTAAACCCAAAAATCTGCTCGATATAAGCGGCAGCGTCTTCGGCATTAAATGGGCGAAGTTCGACTGTTTCCAAAAGGGAGTCGGATTCAAAAACGTCAAGCAGACTACGGATTCGCTCAAGGTCGTCGTTGCGGATTGTCGCATAGATACGCAGGGAACTTTTGGAATCGTTGGGCAGCTTCAGTTTGCTGAACAGTTCGGTAAGACTCTCCAGGCTGGCTTCATCTATCCATTGGATATCATTTAAAAAAAGCACAGTAGGTTCGATTTTAGAAAAGCTGTGCGCCAATAGAAAGCCGGCAATCTGCCGGGTCAAAAAACTACGCTCCGTGCGCGGGTCAAAGGGAATTTGATTGTGCCATTTGGCTAAGCGCGGATGGTGCGGTAAAATCTTTTCCAGCGTCGGTCCATACAGATTGAGCAAGTGATCATTGGCGTCAAAAGCAAGCTGATATAGCACAGTAGTCAGCGTGTCGTACGGGGCGGATTGTTCCGGTAAATCGCGGCATTCCAAAAAGTGAACCCGGTTCAATTGGCAGTAATTTTTAAATTCTTGTAAAAGCCGGCTTTTGCCCAGGCCGGCGCTGCTTTTAATCAACAATAAACGTTTTTCGCCGGTTTGAATGAAGTCAATCAGGCCGGCTAACTCTTTTTTGCGACCGACGAAACCAGCGCCCAATACGTAAGCTTCGCTGGTCTGAAGCGTTTCCAGCCGGAAATTTTCCCCAAGCCAGGTGTTAATTGCATGAATGATATCTGCGCCGCCGGCCAGGCGGTTTTCCGGCGAATACGCTGTCATTTGCGCCAGCAAGCTGCGCACTTCGGAACGCGCTATTCTGCTCAGGGCCTGCTGTTGAGCGGCGGCATGCAAGTCACTGTTGCGCAGGATCGGAATAATTGCCTGGGGCTGGTCGGTATCGTAAAAAGAACTGCCGGTCAAAAGTTCATAGGCCACTAAACCGCAGGCATAAATATCGGTTGCCGGGCTGACGGGGCCGCTCAAAATCTCCGGGGCCATATAGTGCAGCGTGCCTTTGATCTCGTTATCGGCGTTTTCCAAATCGGCCAGACCGAAATCGATCAGCTTGACCGATATCGGCATACCCGCTTCATTCAGAGAAAGCATGACATTATGCGGCTTGATGTCACGATGAATCACCTGGCGGCTGTGGATAAACGAAAGCGCCCTGGCGATTTCCGTTAAAATATGCAGGATAACCGGCAGTGAAAAACTCTTCTGCTGATCGAGCCAATCGCGCAATGACAATTGCCCGGCCATTTCCATAACCAGGTAATAGCATGCGCTGGCCGGGTCATGGCCGAACTCAAACACCCTGGCCAGATTAGGATGTTTGAGCCGGGTCATTGTGGCAAATTCTTGTTTAAATCGGGTAAGTGCGGCTTCGTTAATACGATCGGTGCGGATAATTTTAAGCGCAAACTGGCGCGCTTCCTGAAACAAATCTTCGACAAGAAAAATATCCCCGGTATTACCCTGACCTAACTTCTGCGCGACCCGATAGCGGTTGTTGAATAACATTTGGTCGGACACGTATCATCTCAGGCGGTATAAGTTTGCACAGAGAAGGTTAATACAATTGATAATATAGCAGTAACCTTTTATTTTGGAAATAGGAAAAGTTGGTTTTTGCCGACCGCTTTAATTTTTAAAGGATTTTGATTGACTTTCCATCGAAACGGCTTCATTTTAAGAACGATTGTGCGCCTGAACTATTCATCAGCCACAAGAAATCCAAAATTATAATTCACGGGCGCCGTAAGGCCTAACAGGGAATCCGGTAAAAATCCGGAACAGCCCCCGCTACTGTAACCGGCTACAAAACCACGCAAGCCACTGTCCGTAAGGATGGGAAGGGTGGGAGTAGGCTAAGCCGGAAGTCAGGAGACCTGCCAGTGGAAGTTTTTAGCAATCCTCCGGGGTGTGAGGATCGGTTAAAGGCTCGCCCCGGCGACACTTTTAAGCCCGATCTCCAAACGGAGGTCGGGCTTTTCTTTTAGGTAAAACCATGTTGAAAACTGAAGACAGCATACGGAATACAGCATACGGAATGCCGGATGCAAGTGGGAAATTGTTTTCTGTTTTCTGCCTCCTGTTTTCTGTTTCCTGTTTCCTGTTTACCTCCGCAACAGCCGATCCGATCCCATCAGGCCCAGCCGATGCCGATTCCGCAGAGTTGATCTACCGCGTCCCGCCGATTATTATCACCGCCGGTCGAATGCCCATGCCGGCTCGCGATGCGGCGGCGACAATCACTATTCTCAGCCGCGCCGATCTGGCCCGGCGTAGTCCGGAAAATCTGGCTGAAGCGCTCAGCGGAATTAGCGGCGGCGCGAGTCGCTCTTATGGCGGTGGCGGCGGACTGCACACATTTTCCATTCGTGGCGGCATGGCTGCGCAGACGCTGGTTTTGCTGGACGGTATTCGTCTCGCTAATGATTTAAACGGCGTCACCGACGGCAGTCTGATTCCGCTGGCGCTGATCGAGCACATCGAAATCTACAAAAGCGGCAACTCTGCCTGCTATGGCGCGGACGCAGTTTCCGGCGTCATCAATATCACGACACAAGCGACGGGCAGCCTGCGGCGGATTTCCAGCGAGTTTGGCGCATTTGGATTACGTCGGTTGACCGGTCAGATTCGGCAGCCGGTGGCAAAAATGGGCCAGCTTGCGCTAACCCTGACAGACGAGGCCGCCACCGGAAATTTTCCTTATGATTTTGAGCATCAACGCCAGACTCGTCAAAATGCTGACTTTCATCGTCAGCACGGTATGCTGGCGCTAACGCGACAGGATAGTCTCGGCCGGGCCCTGCGCTGGCAAACCTTGTGGCTGGATGCCCGAATCGGTGTGCCTGGCCCGGTTACCTCGGTCCAGACGGACGGCAAAGCACGGCAGCGGGACCGCAATGTGTTGAGTCAGCTTCAGGCGGATTGGCCTTTTTCTGCGCGGGGGCTGGGCCAGATCACATTTTTTTGGCAGCAGAATCGCCAATCCTACCGCGACGACGCGCTGGTGATCAATGGGACGCCCTTAGCGGTACAGCATAATCTGGATAGCGGTGGCGCACGGCTGGAAGGCCGCTGGCAGTCGGCAGATAATCGCCAATTTAATGCGGGCTACGAATATCGTCGGGCACGCGGACATAGTCAATCTATTCAGGAAACACGACGGCATCAGCACAGTTTGTTTGTTGCGGCGGCGCTCAAACGGGCGAGCGGATCGCAATGGCGGTTTGGTTTGCAACCCGCTGTGCGGTTGGATTATTATTCCGATTTTGGCACGCAGCTAAGTCCAAAAATCGGCTTCATTGCGCAACACAAACAGACGGAATTTTATGTAAATTTCGGGCGAAGTTTTCGGGCGCCGACGTTTAATGACATGTACTGGCGGGATGGCGGCAATCCCGACTTACAGCCGGAGCGCAGCCGTAGTTTTGAAGTCGGATTGCGGTCACGCGGTCAATGGTCGGGCAGACTTTGGGAAATACAAACTGCTTACTTTCGCCAGAACGTGCGCGATTTAATCCAATGGTTGCCGGTTACCGCTACATATTGGCGGCCGGTCAATCTGCGCGATATGGCCGGTCGTGGCTGGGAAGCGGAACTCCGCGCCGATTTATGGGATTGGCTGTCGTTTAACGGCAACTTTACCGTCACCCATTCGCAACAACATGACCCCGATCCGGCGCTGAACCGGCGGCAATTAATTTATACTCCGATTTATACGGCCAACGCGGAGCTGAGTAGCCATTGGCGGATGTGGCGCGGCGGCCTTAATTTTCAATATGTCGGCCAGCGCTTTCGCACCAGCGATAATTCCGAAGCGCTGCCGGCCTACCGCTTGCTGGACGCACACATCGGCACTGACGTTGTCATCAAACAATTCCATTTTTTACTGCGATTGGAGGCGCAGAATTTCACCCAAACAATTTATCAGAGCGTGGCCGGCTATCCCGTGCCGGGCCGCGAATGGCGCTTTAAACTATCCACCCAATTTTAATTCCATTTACAAAATAACCTTGCGAAGGCTCATGCTGGAGAGTTCAGCGAACCTTGAAAATATTGACTCCGCAACAAGCTTAGCCTTCGCAAGGTTACCTGCACCCAATGAACAATGAGTGTTCATTGTCCATTATTAAGGAGTATTTATGCAAAAACGATTAATTTCATCCATGTTGCTTACGCTGTCCATTTTTATGCTTTCCTGCGACGATGATCCGGTAAATGAAACGGACGTGCAGTTTTCGTCCAACGGTTTTTTTGTGCTGAACGAGGGCGTTTGGGGGCAGAGCAACGCCAGCCTGTCGTACTACAACCCGGAATTGAGCAAACTCTATGACGATATATTTGCCGCCGCCAATGACGGGGCCACGCTGGGTGATGTGGGCCAAAGTATGGTAATTCAAGGCGATTACGGCTATATCGTGGTCAACAATTCGCATAAAATCGAGGTGATCCGCCTCAGCGATTTGACCCGCTATCAGTCATTGACCTTAAGCGCCGGGTTTAGTCCGCGCTCACTGGCATTTGTAAGCGACCAAAAGGCTTATTTGACCAGCCTGTATACGGCCTCGGTTGCGATTCTGAGTGTGAACAACGGCCGGCTATCGGTTACGGGCGCGATTCCGGTCGGTCAAAATCCGGAAGATGTCGCCATCGCCAACGGCAAGGCTTATGTGGCCAATTCCGGCTTTGGCAGTGGCCGCACCGTTTCGGTGATTAATACGGCGACGGATCAGGTTATCAAAACAATTGGTGTCGGGGATAATCCGGTTCATATCCAGGTTGATGAGCGCGGGCATGTGCTGGCGCTGGGCTGGGGCCGCTACAATGCCACACCGGGCAAGCTGATGGTGATCGACCCAACGACCGATGTCGTGATCGACAGCCTGGTCGCTACCGGCAACATCACCGAGTTGGCCTTAAATCGCAACGGCAAAGGCTATTTTTTGAGCGCAACCGGCGTAGTCGCCTTTAGCACACAGACTTATGACGTAGTGCAAAGTGAAGTAATTCGCGGAATTTTTTATACGCTGGGTGTGAATCCCCGTAGCGGCGAGATCGTGGTTGGCGACGCCAAAGACTTTAACTCGCGCGGCGCCGTCTCCATATACAGCGCCGCCGGGGTATTGAAAACCGGCCCGCTGACGGTCGGCATCAATCCCGGCGCATTTATATTTGGCGGGAATTAATGACCTGAATAATTCATAAACGCAAGAGACGCAAACGGCGCAAACGACACAACCGCCTGATTTGTTTTAAATTCAGAGCTCCTGATCCCGTGCGAGGCTAACAGTCGTGAAACTTATTTCTG
>CAYOLL010000144.1:0-15314 GCA_964404765.1 uncultured Gemmatimonadota bacterium
TAACGGCGAAGAGGGCAGTCTATGGCACAGCGTCACCAATACCGGCTTTGTGACGATTGAGCATAAAGTAAACGCGCAATTGACGTTAAGCGGCAAAGTGTTTGCCCGGCGCAGCGGCATTGCTGACGACAGCTTTGAGTATGATTACGACAATTCGCTGGGCGCTTTTTACCGCTATGCCTACGTCCATTGGTCAAATACGGCGGGCGGCGAAGCGCAAGTGAATTATCGTTTTAACGACGACCGAAATCTGATTGCCGGTTTGCAATTCGAGCAGAGCGACGTGGAAAAAGGCTACCGTCAGGTCGTGGCGGTTACGCCCTTGCGCAATCGCAACGCCGATACGCGCCGGGCCAACATTTACAACAATCTGGCCGGTTATGCCCAATACAGCCACAAATTCAGCCTGCTGCACAGCGCGGCGTTGACCGCCGGCATCCGCTACGACGACAATAATGTGTATGGCAGCACGACGAATCCGCGTCTGGGTTTGGTTGTGCAGGTCAACGAGCAATGGCGGATCAAGACGCTGTTTGGCTCGGCCTATCGCGCCCCGAACAACTTTGAATTGTTCTCCAAAACAGCAGTGCGCGTGCCCAACCCGGATTTGCAGCCGGAAAAAGTGCGCACCTTTGAGTTGGGCCTGAGCGGTTCGCCGGACAAAAACTGGCTGCTGGAAATCAATGGCTTTTACAACGATTTCTCCGACATTATTGTGTCGAATGTGGACATTGGCGATACCGATGGCGACGGTCGACCCAACACGCAAAACAAGAACGTGGGCACGGCGGAAATTTACGGAGTGGAGTTCAAAGTAGCGGCCAAAATCGGCAAGGTGAACGGCTATGCCAACTTTACGACGCAGGACGGCGAGCGCAAACAGCCGGGCTTGAAAATAGACCCGTTTAATGTGGCCGATTTTACGACCAATTTGGGGCTGAACGCGCCGGCGTGGGATTTGTTTACGATTGACGGCAGCGTAAACACGGTCGGCGAACGCACCACCGCCCCGACCAACCCACGCAAATTTATTGACGGTTACACCCGGGTCAATTTGGCCGTAACCTCAAAGCCGATGTTAAACGACAACGTTCGATTCACGCTGGCCGTGCAAAATCTGTTGGATGCCGAGTATCTCGATCCGGGCATTCGCGCCGCCAACGGTCAATATTACAGCACGCAGTTGTATCAGCCGGGGCGAACGGCTTACGCGCGGGTGACGGTGAATATGTAACGTCGGTTGTTGATAATAATTTTTTTGTACAACCATGTAAGGAGTTTTTATGTCTGCCAAAGATTTGTTTCATAATGCTGTCCGACACGCTCTGGAAAAAGACGGTTGGTCGATCACCCATGACCCGTTTAGGATGTCTGTGGATGAGATTGACGTCGAGATAGATTTGGGAGCCGAGCAGGTCATTGCCGCTGAAAAACAAAATCAAAAAATCGCAGTCGAGGTCAAAAGTTTTTTAAGTTCCTCGCCTTTGTACGAATTTCATCAGGCTTTTGGTCAGTATCTGGTTTACTATCATGTTCTCAGGCGAGGCGATCCCGGTCGCGTATTGTTTCTTGCGCTCCCGCAAGATATTTATGACACGTTTTTTCGGCGGGAGTTTATTCAGAATATTATTCGACAGTATCAACTTAACATTATTGTTTTCGAGACACGTCGGGAGGAAGTCATCCAATGGATAAAATAGAGAGCTATCGCTTTTGTATTCAAGAGCTTATCGCCGAATACGCCCGCCATGCCAATTTGCGTGGTGAGGAGACTGCCGTCGAGACAATTTTTGATACAGCCCGCGATCATTATCAACTGCTTTATGTCGGTTGGCAGGATGTCCATCGAACTTTTGGCTGTGTGATGCATCTGGACATTCGAGACCGCAAAATTTGGATCCAACACGACAGCACGGACGCGGATATTGCAAACCAACTCACGACACGCGGTGTGCCTAAGGAGGACATCGTGCTGGCCTTTCAAGCGCCGTACAAGCGGCCCTACACCGGGTTTGCCGTGAGTTGATTTTTCGCCAATCGCTAAATTTTAAAAACGTTTCAAAACTTCAACGAAGATACGGAAAGGAGTTATCAGAATGTTCGGACGTATACGGATCATTTTGCTTTTGCTCCTGACGCTGTCGGTCATGACGGCTTGCGATAATGACGATGACAGTGTCGGACGCCCCTTATTCATCGATACCGACATGGCTGTTGATGACGCAATGGCCATATTGTATTTGTTGCAGCATCCCGATTTTGAGGTCAAGGGCATCACCGTTAGCGGCACGGGATTTGCCCATGTGGAGGCCGGTGTCCGCAATGCCCTGAATTTGGCCGCGGCAGTCAATCGGTCTAAAATTCCCGTCGCAGCCGGGGACACAATCGCCTTAAACGGCGTGAACCACGTCAATCAAATCCCGGCGGAGTGGCGCGTCGATGCCGACCGGCTGGGCGGTCTGACGCTTTCGACCAATCCCAATCCGCCGGTTGCGGAAAGCGCCGAGCATTTCCTGGGCGACGAAATTTTGGATTCCAAAGAGAAGGTCACGCTCGTTGCCCTGGGACCGCTGACCAATATCGCCCTGGCGTTGCAAATCCATCCGGGATTGCAAAACAAAATCGCCAAAATCTACATCATGGGCGGTGCGGTGGATGTGCCCGGCAACATTCAATGGGGCGGCGTGGAAAATAATACCGTCGCCGAATGGAACATCTACCTCGATCCACACGCCGCTGATGTTGTTTTCAGATCGGGCATTCCAATCGTGCTTGTGCCGTTGGATGCGACTGATCTGGCCCCGGTGCACATGACTTTTTTCAACCGCCTGTCCGCAGACCGTACCACGTCGTCGGCCACGTTGGTTTATCAAATTATGGACAGCTTGAAGAGCGCTTTTGACGATTGGTACTATTTTTGGGACCCGCTGGCGGCAGCCATCGCTACGGATGAAAGCCTTGTCATCGTCCAGACCAAAAAATTAGTCGTGGTGACGGCGGAGACCGACGAAAGCGGGCGGACCAAAACGGATAATACGAACGGCTCGCCCGTTGGCGTATGCGCCGGGACGCGATTGGCCGATTTTGAGATGCTGTTTTTGGATGTGTTGAATGGACGCTGAATTTGATGATTATTGTGAAAGTGTAAATTCTGAATCGTAACGGGTATAATTTTACATCGGTTTCTTAAAGAGGAGGTTGTGATATGGGAACGAAAAGTGTGTCGGCGCTCTGTTTAGCGCTGCTCTTGTTAATGGCGCCGGTTTTAAGTCGGGCGCAAAGCGAATCGCTGGAGGATTTGCTGGGATCTGTGGAAGAAATCGTGGTCGTCACGGCCACCAAAACGGAGATGAAAATTACCGACGCCCCGGCTTCGGTTACGGTCATCACGCGGGCCGATTTGGAACGCTACGGCTACCGCCGTCTGACCGAGGCGCTGGCCCGTGTGCCGGAAGTCTATGCCCACTACAACGGGCACGGCGTGGACACGGATTTTCGCGGTTTTTTTACGACCGATATTCAGCGCCGCATCCTCTTTATGATTGACGGTCACCGGCTCAACGACCGCTTTCACTTCGGCGATTTTGACCCGGATGTGATCCGCGATTTGAGCAATGTCGAGCGGATCGAGGTGGTGCGTGGACCGGGTTCGCCGCTGTATGGCAATGTGGCTGTACTGGGCGTGGTCAACATTATCACCCGCAAAGGTACGGATCTGGAAAAGGGTCACTCGGCGTTTGGCGTGGCGCTGTCCGCCGACGAGTTGGGCAACGGCTCTTTTGTCAAAAAGTATCAGGCCGATTTCCGCCGCAAATTTTCCGACCGGCTGAGTCTGTCGCTGAACGTGTCCGGCTTTGGCAGCGATATCGATTATGACACGCGGACGACCTGGCATAGCTCGGAAACGGACGAGCCTGGCGTGGTCAAAATCAAGCAGCGCACGGACGCTTTTTTCGGCATTCCCGATACCGATTTTCAAGGCGGAAAGGCGCTGCCCAATGTCAACTTAAATGTGCAATTGGCCGACTTCACCGTTGGCGGCTATCTGCACACCTACTTGACATCGCGGGCCTATCCTCTCACCAATCAAACTATCGGTCATCCCGATAATGATTACCAAACCGGCGCGGGCGCAGTCTGGCTGCAATGGGAACCGCAGGGCGCGCTCAAGAAGTATCAGCCGCAGATGCGCTTGAGCTACAGTATGAATCTGAGCCGGGGCGCCCTGGATTTCAGTACGGCCGATAAGTTTCCCAACAATCGCAGCCTGTTTGAATCCTTCTTCAATCAATCCCTTTTTCCCGCGGCGACCCCGCTGTGGCTTAAAAACGATGCTGGCCAGTTTTACAACTACACAACCACGCTGGATCGCAGCCTGATGACCGACGCGGCGGCCAATGCCAACGGCGGGGGCGGCGGTTATCGCTATGCGGGCGTGGGCAAGTCGGTCGGCCTGGAGTTTCAGTTTAGCCCCTATCAAACCGAGCGGCTTAGTATTATGTTGGGCGGTAACTATGAAAACGCCGAGTTTGAGAATCAGATTTGGGGCGGGTTCCGGAACGGCAAGTTGATTGGCGAGTTCACCAGCCTGGCTGATGACGGCCGGTACGGGGGAGTCTGGGGTCAGGCCATCTGGCAGCCGGCGCAGAATTTTACGGCCATTTTGGGTGTGCGCTATGACTATCAAAACGTGGCTGACGTGCATCGTCATATTGACGGGCGTCTGCTGTACGGCGCGCCAAAGGATTCGGCGGCCCTGCGCGTAACGGATCGCACTGCCGAAGACGTTAGCCCGCGTTTAGCCCTCAATTATCGCTTCAGCGATCGGACAAATGTGCGGCTCATCTATTCGCAGGCGTTTCGGGCTGTTCCGCCGCAGGAAATTATTCGTTTGGACCCCGCCTCCGGTAATGCCGAGTCGGAGAAGACCGATAATTTTGAGCTGATTGTGTCGTCTAGTTTGGAGAAAAATCTGCATTTGAGCATCAATTTGTTTACGCTCAAAAACAATGTTCTGTACCAATGGAATCCCGAAATTTTGCAATTTGCCGCCGGCAGCAGTTGGCGCAATACCGGTGGTTCCATGGCCATCCAATATACGATGCCGACCGGATTGGAACTATGGGCCAATTCAACATTTTATGAACTATACCGCCCGTCGGACGCCGTTCGGTTTATGCAGGGCATCCCTAATTTCAAGCTGCCGCTGGATTCACCGGCCATGCTGTTTAAGGCAGGCGCGTCCTACCGCTTTTCCAGCCGGACCACGCTCGCCGGCGAACTGTACTACAACGGCCAGATCAAAGAACTGATCCCCACAGCGCCCAACTCCAAATCGCCTTTCGTCGAACATCGTGTGCCGGAAAGCGCTTATCTGAACGCCACGCTGCGTCAGGATTTGGATCGCATCGGCGTGAAGGGGCTTTGGTTGGAGGTCAAAGTGAACAACCTATTGGATAGCGACGTAAACGGCGTGTTGAATGTCGACTCGGAAAGCTCATGGCTGCCGACGATGTACGAAAAACCGCATCAATTGCCGGATTTTGGCCGCCGGATTTTTGTGCAGTTGGGCTATGCCTGGAAGTAATTGGCTGCGCGATTCTTCAAACGCGGCCATTTTGGAGTTTCCGAATGCGTTGACCCTAAGGGTTTTGCTTTTCAACCCTTAGGGTTTTCCGTAAGTAGCCGCAAACCCAAAGGGTTAGCTATATAAATAAACAGACTTGATGAGGTCGTATGTCCACGCAAATCATTCCGGTCAAATACCCCTATCAACCGCATCACTCAGACATATTGGCGATTTGCTGCGCCGACGGGCGCTATATTCGGGCGATGGGCGAGTTTTTGAAGACGCAGGCGATTGACGCGCACGATTTTATCTGTTTGCCCGGCGGGGCGGCCTGTTTATGCGCGGAAAGCGCGTCTTATGCCGAGGTGATGTTCACCGCGGACGCCGTTGATTTCCTGATCCAATCGCATCATACCCGCCATATTTTGCTCATCGCCCATGCCGATTGCGGCTATTACAAACGTCGCTTTGGCGCTGCCGACGAAAGCCGTCAGAAAACCGATTTGCAGCGGGTGGCCGAGCGCATCGCCTTGCGGCATCTTCAAATGCGGATAAGCCTGTATTTTGCCCGCCCGGCCACCGGTCGGGAAAGCGACGGGTTTCTGATCGAAAGTTTATGATAGCGGGTTATGACTAAATTCTAAATTCTTACCCATTTCTCATACCATATAGGCTAACCATGCACCGATTGATGATAATTATTCTTTGCTCATGGCTATCGTTGCCCGGTGAATTGCACGCGCAGCCCATGTCCAGCGAAGAGGCCGAAATCAGTTTTTTTGAACTGGAAAACGATTACCTGGTCATAACGCCCAGCAAGATGAAGCAAAAAGCCAGCGACGCGCCGGCCACGATCATGGTTATTACCGCCGAACAAATCATCGCCCGGGGTTATCTTGAATTGGATGATGCGCTGCGCGATATTCCGGGCCTTGACATGGTCCATGTGCACGGGGCTTTTCCCACGGTGCGGGCTATGCGCGGCAGTTACGGCGACGAAAACCGCCGCTTGCTGCTGATGGTTGACGGGATTGTGGAAAACAGCATTATGGGCGGATTTGAGATGGGCGGGCCGGCCTATAGTCTGCACAATGCGGAGCGGATTGAGGTTATCTGGGGGCCGGCCTCCGCCTTGTATGGGGCTAATGCTTTTAGCGGGGTGATCAACGTCATCACCAAACAAGGCGAAAAGCATCAGGGCTTTGAATATCAACGCGGATTTGGCAGCTTTAACACCGCTTTTGACCGTTTTAGCCTGATCACCAGCCGCGGCGCATTCGATTTAGCCGTGTCCGGCGGCTTATTCCGCACCGACGGGCCGCGTTTCACCCGGCGTCATCCTCTTTTTTCCGATGCTTATGTGGACAACGCCTATTCGCTGGTCGGGCGGTTTACCCGGCGCGGGCGCAACCACACGGCCACTTTTGGTTTTCACACGTTTAATACGCCGATGGGCGACGGCACTTTTGGCAATTCACCGACAAAAATACTGGGTCTACCCGATATGGGTCAGCAAAACCAGGGCACACAGGGCTGGCTGAACTTTGATTTTAACAACGGCCGGCCCAGTCTGTGGCATCCCTATACCCGGACGATCTTTCTGCAAACCGATCTGCGGCTGCGGGAGAAGTATAAACTGACCGGCCAGGCGCAATATCGCGAAACCGGCGTCGCCGAAGATACGTTTGCCTATCTTTACATTGTGGATCGTTTTAACAAACTCCATCTGGCTCATCATTCGAACCGGATGGGTCTGGAACTTCAGTTGGATTGCGCCATCAATACCCGGCAAACGCTGACGACCGGCGTTCAGTATTCGCAGGATAATTTGGAGCGGGATTATCGACGCGCCCAGCCGGACACCGAGCTGCATCTCATTCAGGGGATTCCGGTTACCAACTTGAATGCCGTCTTTTTGCCGCGGCTGTTTACCGTTCAACATAATATTGGGGCGTACGCGCAGTATATTCTGCGAACCGATTGGCTAAAATCGACCGCTCTGACCCTCGGCAGCCGCTATGATTACAATAGCATTTATGGCGCGACCTTCAATCCCAGAGCCGGTTTGGTCATCAGACCCCGCTCCCGGTGGACGATCAAGCTGCTGTACGGCAGCGCCTTTCGCGCGCCGACCAATTTCGAGCTGTACAACACCGGCCCGACCCGAATCCCGAATCCGGGGCTTAAACCGGAAAAGGAGCGGACGGTTGAAGTCGGTTTGGAGTATCGGCAAAAGTATGCGCAATTGGAAGTCGTTTTTTTTGACAACCGCCTGTCGGACTTGATTACGGGCGATGTGCCCGTTTCGCCGACCAAGACCCAGATTCAAAATGCCGGTACGGCCGCCATGACCGGCTTTGAACTCAAATGTCAAGCGCAGCCGGCAAAAAGGATACGCTGCTTTGCCAATTTCAGCTTTCAGGACGCCCAAGAAGAACGGCTCGGCAAAACATTGGATGTGCCGAACGTCGCTCGCCTAAAAGGGAATATCGGCCTGCAGTACGAGTTGGAAAAATTGTTGACGCTCGACGTGATCGAAAATTGGGTGGGCGAACGCTCGGTGGCGGTGACCAACCCGCTGGGCAAAGTCGGCGGCTATTGGCTCACTCATCTTTCCATGACGACCCAGCGACTTTTTGCGGAGCATTTCAGTCTGAATATAACCATCCGAAATCTGTTCGACCAAACGTATTACGATCCGGGCATCCGGGCCGCCGACGGGCTGCGCCCAGCCACGACGCACGACCAACCGGGTCTGACCGCATTCGTGAAGGTGTCTGGTCATTTTTGAGCCGAAAGTTTAAAGTACATCAACGTCTACCCATGGAGAATAAACGTGCGTTCTTTAATTGCAATTTTTCTGTGTATTTGGTTGCTGCCCGGCGGCTTGCAAGCTCAACAAATGTCCGACGAAGAGGCCGAGATCAGCTTCTTCGAGTTGGAAGCCGAGTTGACCGTGGTGCATCTGGCCTCCGGCACGGGCGAAACCCTGCTGGAAGCGCCGGCGGCCATAACGGTGATTACGGCGGAGGATATTCGGCAGCGTGGCTATACGAGTTTAGACGAAATATTGGCCGATTTGCCCGGCTTCGACGCGATTTCCGCCAACGGCTCGATTGATATCGTGGCTTATCAGCGTGGGTATCGTACGCCGTTTATGCAGCGCACCTTGTTTATGGTTGATGGTAAAGTGGATAATCTGTTATGGACACATGCTGCGGCCATCTCGCGCCAATATCCCATGTCGGCCATTTCCCGTATCGAAGTTTTGGGCGGCCCGGCATCGGCGTTGTATGGCCCCAACGCCTTTCTGGGCATTATCAACGTCATCACCAAAGATGCTAAACCAATTGCCAAGGGCCAAACTGCCGCCAAAGTCATGCTGGAGGCCGGGAGTTTCAACACCCGCGGCGTTGATGCCATGGTTCAAGTCCATGCCGGGGATTGGCAATATCATTTGTCGGCCAAAGTGTTTCGCAGTGACGAAGCGGATTTGTCCGACAAATGGGGCTTTCTCAGCAACGACCTGTACGGCAGCCAAAAAGTTTGGGGGCCGATGTTGCAATACGGCAGCCGCGGCAAAAAATTTGGCCGCTATTACGATCCGACCGACGACTACGGCTTCTTTGGCACGATTCAATACAAAAACCTGACCTTCGGCTGGTTAGATTGGGAAATCAAGGAAGGTTACGGCGCCCATTATGCGGCGGATCGCACCCAAAACAATTCCTCGTGGAATCGCAACTCGCGCCAGATTTACGCTGAACTGAATCAGCCGATCCGGGAACATATCGGGACTAAGGGCTTGCTGCTGCATCGCAACAGCCGCTGGTGGGGCGAATGGGTGGAAGCGCTGCCCGATTGGCGGGAAGGGAAGGACGACGCCTACTCCTTCATCAGCTTTACCAATTGGAGCACATACAATAGCAGTTGGCTGCTGCAATATGACGCGGAAGCGAACTTGAGCGAGCTGATCAAGCTGCCGGACGGGTTGCGGGTGACCTTGACCGGCGGGCTGAAATACGAGCAAAAAGAGTTGACCAAAACCTACGATATTCCCGGCTATTGGAATGTTTATAGCTCCACGGTTCCAGGCGATCAACCCGGGCCGTACGGCTATGGCGTGGGTGTCGGGCACAGCATGGACAGCGTCTACGTGCGGCCGCCTGCGCCGGCCGGAGAGATGCCGCCGGAAAATCTTATTTTAACCGAGGATTTGGGCGGATTTCTCCAGAGTATTCTTGACTACAAGCGCTTTCGTTTTCATTTGGGATTCCGGTATGACAACAATTCGGTTTACGGCAATTCCCGCAACCCGCGTCTGTCCGGCATCTACAAGTTTTCCGAGCGCGGCGCGATCAAACTACTGTATGGGGAAGCGTTTCAGGAGCCGTCGCCTATTCAGCTTTGGGGCGGCTGGTCCGGTCGTCAGGAAAATCCCGACCTGAAGCCGGAAAAAGTCCAAAATTACGAAACGATCCTGATGTATCGCACCGGTCGCATTTTGCATGACGCCTCCTTCTACTATGCCCATTACGAAAATGTGATTCAGGAGGAGGCCGAGAATGTCGGCAAGCGCGATGTGCTTGGCGTTGAATACCGCGGCACGTTTAGCTTGCCGAACCCGATTCCCAACTCCGCCGATCTTGGCGGTTACATCAATTATACTTTTAGTGATGTGACCAGCAGCATTCATTTTAACCACGATACCGGCGCGTGGGAAGACGGCGAAACAGAATTGGGCGACATTGCCCCGCATAAACTCAATATCGGCCTCAATGCGCCCATCGGCAAGCGCCTGAATGTCAACGTGCGCAGCAATTATGTCAGCAAGCGATTGGTTTACTCCCGCAATGCCCTGCGCGCCCGCGATTATCGAATTGAGCCGTATGTCGTTTTAAACGGCCATATTGCCTACACCTTTGGCCCGGCCACACTTGGCGTCAAAGTGTTGAATCTTTTTGATGCCGACTATTTCCAGCCCGGTCTGGAGCAGGCCGACAGCGGCGACGATTTTACCCAGCGCAGCAAAGGTTTCCGCAACTCGTTGCTGCCGCAGTCGGGCCGGTCGTTTTTGGTGACATTAGCCATGAATTTTTAGCAACCTTTTTCACCACATCTGATCTTGTCAAGGAGTTTCAATATGCGTTGGCTGTTTAAAATTTCCCTAAGCTTATGGCTGCTGACGCCCGCTGTTTTATGGGCACAGATGTCCAGCGAAGAGGCCGAGATCAGCTTTTTCGAACTGGAAAGCATGTACCGCGTGGTAACCGCCAGTAAAATTGCCCAGAAGGTCAGTGAAGCGCCGGCTTCGGTCGAAGTGATCACCGCCGAGCAGATCGCCCGGCGCGGTTATACCAATCTGGAGGAGTTGCTGCACGATCTGCCCGGCTTTAATTTTGCCAAGACCAACGGGGTGGCTTTATCCACAATTTATCCGCGCGGCTATCGCTCCAGCAATACGGATCGACTCATTTTAATGGTTGACGGGGTGGAAGAAACAGACTTATGGAAGGGCGTCGTCTGGCTGGACAAGCACTATCCGCTGTCCAACATCAAGCAGGTCGAAGTGGTTTACGGTCCCGCTTCCGCGCTGTATGGCGCTAACGCTTTTCAGGGCGTGATCAATGTCATTACCAAAGACGGGGCGGATATTGCCGGCGCAAAGCTATCGGGCGGATACGGAGCCTATAATACATTTTTAAGCGAACTCAATTATGGCCGGAAATTTGGCGACACGGACATTATCGCGACATTTCGTAAATATGACAGCGATGAGCGCGATTTAACCGAGTATGACGAATGGGATTACGTCAAGCCTACCGGGGCGGTCTTCAAGTTTCCCATTGACGCCTATCAGAATGATAAAAACGATTGGGCGGTGCATGTCAAAATACGCAATAAGGATTTTACATTTGGCGGGTTGTTGTGGGATCGGGCGGACGGATCGGGTGCGACTTATGTCGATGTGGCGCGAACTGCCAACGGTCGTTATCAATCCGACCTGAACATGCCGTGGCACATCCGCAACGGCCATTATTACGCCGCTTATGACTTTTCGCCGGCCAAAAATCTGTCTTTTAAGACCCAAATTATCTTCAAACGGCATCAGCACGTCAGCGATAGCCAGGGTTTGAAGATCGTTTACGGCGACAGCACCCGGATTCGCCGCGATTATGCCTATGTGCTGGCCAAGAGTACCGCTCTGGAAGAACAAATTACCTATGAAGTGAACCGGCATCATCTGATTTTCGGCGTACGCTACACCGACGCTTTTATTCAGGGCAACTATGTCATCGATCAATTGACCGATCCGGAAGAGACGGCCCGGCCGGAATTTAGCAATACCGCGACTCGGGGCGAAGGCAATCAGTTTGATACACGCAATTGGGGCGTTTTTCTGCAAGATATTTTTAAAGCGACCGATCATTTGACGGTAACGCTCGGCGGACGTTACGACCATCAGCGCATTCGCAAGACCGGTGGTTTTGGCGGGGTGTTTAACCCGCGCGTCGGTCTGGTCTATCTGCCCACGCCGGCTTTAAACGTCAAGATGTTGTACGGACGAGGCTATTACGCGGTCGAAAACTGGGCGCTCTTTTCTACCAGCACGACGCGCCTGGTACCTAATCCGACGCTGCAGCCCGAAAAAGTCAACTCCGTTGAAATGAGCGTCGGCTACAAATTTGCGAACCATTGGTTTATCGAAGCTGCCGCCTATCATAACACTTACGACGGTATCGTGCAGGCCAAACCCTATACATGGCATCCTGTCCCGACCAGGCCGGACAGCGTGATCCAGACCACGCGCAACGAAGCCGCCGGCAAATGGACGATCTACGGCGGCGAGGCTCGGCTGCGCTTTTCGTGGCGGCGCTGGACGGCTAATGTCAACTATTCATATACCTATCCATACAATGACGATGAGGATAAAAAAGTGGGCGACATCGGCGCGAACGCCAACTTTGGTTTAAACTGGGCCGTATCATCCCGTTTGAACTGGAATATGCGGGCCAACTGGGCCGATGCGCGCGAAACTATCGCCACCAATCCATTGGGCGAAATTGATTCGTATCTGGTCGTACATACCACATTTTTGGTCCGCGATTATTTGATGAAGGGTCTGGAAATTAGCCTGACGGTCAACAATCTGCTGGATAAAGAATACTTTGATCCGGGTGTACGCACGGGTACCGGCGTGTACGCCTCGCGCCTGCCGCAGAATGACCGCAATGTGTTTGTGCGGCTGACGTATTCGCGTTAAAAAAGAACACTATCCCTATCCAATGCTTTAACTTTTTCAAGGAGCTTCTCCATGCGCCGATTTTTTACCATCATCTTTTTTTTCTGGCTATTGCCCGGCGGTTTATGGGCGCAGCCAATGTCCAGCGAAGAAGCCGAGATCAGCTTTTTTGAACTCGAGGCCGAGTTTACCATCGTCCACCTGGCCTCCGGGACGGGTGAAACGTTGTTGGAAGCGCCGGCAACGATGGTCGTGATTACGGCGGAGGAAATCCGGCAGCGCGGTTATACCGATTTGGCCGAGATCTTAACCGACCTGCCCGGTTTCGATGTGGTGATCGCCAATGGCACGGTGTATTCCGGGCCCTATCAACGCGGCGGACATCGCGCCCTGCTTAACCTGCTGATGATTGATCAAAAAGTGGATAACGTCCTCTGGGCGAACCACCCGATGGCTTCGCGTCAATATCCGTTAACCAATCTGGCGCGAATCGAAATCCTCTACGGCCCGGCGGCGGCTATCTATGGCCCCAACGCTTTTCTGGGCGTCATCAATCTGGTCACCGCCAATGGCAAATCGTTAGTCGACGGCGAACAAAAGGTCACCGCGCAAGCCCAGACCGGCGATTATAACACCAACGCCATAGATACGGCTATGCGGGGAAAATCCGGGGATTGGAGCTATTCCATGTCGGCCAAAGTCTATCGCAGCGACGAACCGGATTTGTCCGACAAATGGGGTTTTCTTTCCAACGATTTTTATAGCAGTCCGACGATCTGGGGCCCCTTGTTGGAAATTGAAACCAACGGTCGCAAGTTCGGCGAATATTACGACCCTTCCGATGATTATGGCGTTATCGGAGATGTCACTTACAAAGGTCTCAAAATGGGCGTCATCAACTGGCATACCAAAGAAGGTTATGGGGCTTATTATGCTGCGGATCGGGCTCAGAACAATGCCACCTGGCAGTTCATTTCCCGCCAATTCTATGTGGAAAATGAAGCCAAAATCGGGACGAAGGCGAAAAGCCAGAGCCGTCTGCTCTACCGCGTCTCCAATATTAAGGGCGATTGGGCCGAAGCTATCCCCATCCCGCTTGCCGGCTATGAAAATTATTCGCTGATCAGCTATACCAACTGGCAATCGCTCAATAACAGTTGGTTGTTCACCCAAAATTTTGAAATGGAAGCGAGCAAAGACATCACGCTGTCCGCCGGGCTTAAGTTTGAACGCAAGGAAATGACCAAAAACTACGATGTGCCCGGTTATTGGGACGCTTACAGTTCATCTACATGGAGTGATGATCTCGGCCCGCATGGATTTGGCGGCGGAATCGGCCTCAGCTTTGACTCGCTCTATGTGCGCCCGCCCATGCCGGCCTCGGAAATGCCGCCAGATAATTTGGTTCTGACGGAAGACCGGGGCGGGTATGTCCAGGCCATTATGGTAAAAAAGCCGTTTCGATTTCACCTGGGCGTCCGCTATGATGACAACTCGGTCTACGGCAGCACGATCAACCCGCGCCTATCCGCTATCTACCAATTTACCAAAAACGGCTCGGTCAAATTGGTGTATGGCGAAGCGTTTCAGGAGCCGTCGCCATCGAACCTGTGGGGCGGTTGGAACGGCCGCGCCGCCAGCCCGGATCTGAAACCGGAAGAAGTGCAGAATCTTGAAGGCATTTTGATTTATCGCACCGGGCGTTTACTGCATCACCTGTCTGTCTATTCGTCCCGATATTTTAATGTGATTAACGAAGCTGCGGTTAATCAGGGCGTGCGGAAAGCCTTTGGCGTAGAGTATCGCACCGAGTGGTCATTCACGAATCCGATTCCGAATTCAGCCAAAATGAGCGGATATTTCAACTACACTTTTACCAATAACCGCTACACGCATCATTACAACCATGATAGCGCTGAGTGGGAAAAGGGCGAAACGGATTTGGGCGATATTGCCCCGCACAAATTCAACATTGGGCTGAACGCGCCGGTCGGTAAACACTTGAATGTGAACCTGCGCGGCAATTACATCAGCGAGCGAAAATTGTATACGCGCAATCCGTTGCGGGCGGAAGGTAAAACCATTGACCCCTATTTTGTCGTCAACGGGTATGTTTCTTATACGCTTGGCCCGGCGACATTGGGTTTAAAGGTGACAAACCTTTTTGATACCGAATATTTTCATCCGGGCGCGGGCTCGGCCGATAGCGGCGACGACTTTACGCAACGCAGCAAGGGGTTTAACAATTCGCTGTTGCCGCAGCCGGGCCGGGCGTTTTTGGTGACATTCGCCATGAATTTTTAGCAACCTTTTCGTAATTTCTCAAAAAGTGTTGGCAAATCAAACCTTGCGAAGGCTTTGGTGTACAACTTCATCATATTTGCAGAAAAGCCTTCGCAAGGTTACCAATAGTTATTGAGAAATTACCCTTTTTCACCACATCTTAACCTTAACCCAGGTTCCGCGCTGTAGCACTCGGATCCTTATTTCATGCGGATCGGA
>CAYOLL010000145.1:0-15086 GCA_964404765.1 uncultured Gemmatimonadota bacterium
GGGCGCGTTTGTGGGGGGGGGCGCGGCGGGGGGGGGGGCGCGGTGGGAGGGGAGTTATACGGGGCGGTTTTTGCGGGGGGAGTTGGGATAAGGCTTGACCCTACTTGCTAAAATGTCTAATTTGGTTCAGAACAATTTCATTGCAACAACCAACCAAAGGAGTGGTGATTATGACAACTGCGACGGCAGCACTTGAAACGATGATTCCTCTTGCTGACTTGAAATTTATTATCAAAGACAGCATTCGGGAAGCCTTGCGCGAAGAGCGATTGAACCTTTACGAGATTCTGATTCCTTATGTTTCTAAAAAAGAACAAGCCGAAATCGAGGCCAAATTTGGTCACCCCGCTCGTTATGACGAAAACGCTTTTGACGATATGACGGATTGGGTAATGAAATGAACATCAAACTCAGCAAAGAGGCGCAGAAGTTTCTCACTAAATTGAGCGAAAAAGATAAGGAGCGCTTGCGGCTTAAACTCAAGGCGTTGGTTCTGTCCATTGAACAGCATGGCGCAATCCCTTTCAAAGAGATGGACATCAGGAAGTTGGGCGGCGAGTGGCAAGGGTTTATGCGGATGCGTGTCGGGAAAACGCGGCTCATTTTCCGGCTGGATCGCGATCAAGAAGCTCTTTTTGTGCATGAAATTGACTTCCGTGGCGATGTTTATAAAGTTTGATTGTGGATTGTGATGGCGCAAAACATGAATGTGATCAAGACCTGCGATTGGATTATAGATTTGGGCCCGGAAGGCGGCGACCCTTCGACAAGCTCAGGATCGGCACGATTGTGGTGGAGGGCACGCCGGAGGAGGTGGCGGCGTGTAAGGGGAGTTATACGGGGCGGTTTTTGCGGGGGGAACTAAGCGCTTGACTATACTTTTCAAGTGTCCGTCCAGGCAATGTCATAAATTTCGAGTAAAACATGACCCAAAAAATCACCCGCTATCCCGGGGCCAAGCCGTTTACCATCGAATACAAAGACCTGTTCTTTGGCCGCGACCGGGATATTGACCGGTTCAGCCGCCTGATCCAGGTGGAAAAACTCACCGTCCTCTATGGCAAATCCGGGCTGGGCAAGTCATCCCTGCTTAACGCCGGGGTTTTGCCGCAGCTTAAAAACACCCGGCCCATCTTTATCCGGTTCTACAGCTTTTCGGAGTCCAACCGGCGGCAACCGCTGCTGGCTCGCTGTCACGAAATTCTGGCGGAGTACGACGGCGACAGCCCGCTGGCCCGGATTGCCGATCGGAACGACAGCTTGTGGCTCCATCTCAAAGACATCCAGTGGCGGTTGCAACGCGATAACGACGCCAAAACGACCCTGCACTTGATCTTCGACCAGTTTGAAGAGCTGTTCACCTACCCGGCGGAAGACTACCTGGCGTTTGCCGCGGAACTGGCCGACGCGCTGAACAACCGTCAGCCGCGTGACTTTAGCCAGGCTCTGGAGCAAACGCTGCGCGCCAACCCCGATTTTCTCAGCGATGATGACTGGCGCCTGCTGGAGAGCGACTTGCCCCTCAACGTCATTTTTTCCATCCGCTCCGACCGCATGAACCTGCTTAACCGGCTCACGCCCCACCTGCCCCAGGCGCTGCGCCATTGCTACGAGCTAAAGCCGCTGGAACCCGACGCAGCGCGTGAGGCGATTGAAAAACCGGCCCAACTTGACCTTGCGAAGGCTTCCACCCCGGAGACTGCCAGGCTTGCAACGTCTCCTTCGCAAGGTTTGGATGACCAACAGAGTTCCGTCGACCCGGCGGACCTTGCGAAGGGTTCGGATGAAACTCTGGAACGCGGAGAGCAAAAGCCTTCGCAAGGTGTGTTTCTCTCCCCGGCCTTTGCCTACGACCCGGCCCTAAGCGAGCGCATTTTGGCCTACCTGACCGGCGGCGGCCAAAAAGAGATCGAATCCTTCCAACTGCAAATTATCTGTGATTTTGTGGAAAAAATAGTGCTGGAAACCGGGCAGAAGCTCGTGCCGGATGGCCATGTGCCGCAGTTGGACCAGGTTTACCACAGCTATTATTTGAACCTGATCGAGCAACTGCCGGCGGCAGACCGGCCCACGGCCCGCCGGCTGATCGAAGACGGCCTGATTTTTGAGGCGGAAGAGCGGCGGTTGAGCCTGTACGAGGGTCAGATTACCGACAGCTTTGGGGTGTCGCCGGTCTTGCTCAGACAATTGGTGGATTCCCGGTTGCTGCGCTCCGAACCCAACCCCGGCGGCGGTTTTAACTACGAGCTGTGCCACGACAGCTTAGTCAAGCCCATCCTGCTGGCTAAGGAAAAGCGGCTGGCCGCCGAGCGCGAAGCCGCGCAAAAACGGCTGGAGGCCGAACGGGAAGCCAAACGCCAGGACGAACTGCGCCAGGCCCGCGAAGAAGCCGAACGCGAGCAAGCCCGCCGCCTGCGCGACCGCCGCCGCAGCCAAATCGTCATCGCCATTGTCAGTCTTTTTGCCCTGATCTCCCTGGGGCTGGCCATCTGGGCCGTGCAGAGCAAGCGCGAGGCCAACCAGGCCCGCAAAGAAGCCCAGGCCCAACTGGACGCCCTTAAGCAGTCTTACAGCGTGATCGTGCGCAACACCCTGCGCGACGAGGTGCCCCAACGGCGCGGCGAGGGCCGCTATGCCGAGGTGCTGGCCGCGCTGGACGAGGCTGCGACCCTGAATGTGGAGCAGGATTTGGTGCGCTTTAATTATGCCGAAATCGCCTTTATCTACAGCCACCGCCCGGACAGCCTGGCCAAAGCCGGGGCGATTATGGCCCGTTTTGGGCCTGTTGAAGGCCGCGACGGCCAAAGCTTCCGCGAGAGCCTCCGCAAACTTGTCGGCGAGGAGGACTATACCCGCCTGACCCGCAAGTACTATGGCGATTTTGTGGCCGTGCCGGGCGATACATTTATGATGGGTGCGCCGGAAGATGAGGCCGGAAGTGGCGGCAGCGAACGTCCTGTGCATAAAGTTCGCCTCAGTCCGTTTCAAATAAGCCGCTATGAGATGACGGTGGCCCAGTACCGCTTGTTTTGCCTGGCCGACAGCACGGTGGAGATGCTGGATCCGGAAGGCTGGGGCTGGCAGGAAGACGCGCCTATTATTAATGTGAGCTGGTATGAAGCCGTGCGCTACGCCAACTGGTTAAACGGGCTGCGCGGCCTGCCGCCGCCGATGACCGAAGACGCCGGTTTAAAATATCCCGGCCAAAAAGGCTATCGCCTGCCCACCGAGGCCGAGTGGGAATATGCCTGCCGGGCCGGAACAACCACGCCTTTTAACTTGGGTCCTACTATTACCACAAACCAGGTAAACTATTACGGCGCATTTGAATGGCGTGACAATATTGTGGGAGAATATCGCAAGCGGACCATCCCGGTAGGCTCGCTGAACGCGCCAAATGCATGGGGGCTGCACGATATGCACGGCAATGTCTATGAGTGGTGCGCCGATTGGTACGGGGCTTACCCGAATAAATTTGAAACCAATCCGGTAGGCCCTGCAGTGGGTTCGAATCGCGTGATTCGCGGCGGAAGCTGGTACAACAGCGGGCGGAATTGCCGGTCGGCCGATCGCCTTAACCGCTGGCCGGGCATTCGTTACCGCAGCGTTGGCTTCCGCCTTGTGTTCGTCCCATAGGGAACGGTTGTCCACTCCGGCCCGTGCCTGTGAGCAACTGCGAGTCTTGCTCACGTAGGGAGCGGTGTCAAAAGCCCCAGGCGCTTGTTTTAACGGTTTCAAATTAGACATCTTTCCAAAATATACCCGGCAGCGATGCGGCTTTTAGCCCCATCGGGGCGGTCCGTTTGTAGAAAAGCAATTCCAACCGAACCCGGCGGATAGCCCCAGCGGGGCGACCCGTTTAACCGCGACGACACGGTCATATTTCACAGGTCGCCCCGATGGGGCTTATCGCAGCTATGTTTTCGCGTATTTCTCTACAAACAGCTTGCCCCTACGGGGCAAAAAAGCATAGATGAACTTGATCGAGTTCCAAAATTTAATTGGAAAGATGTCTATTGAAAGGACTTACCTATGTCAGACCCCATGATCGAATTAATCGGCGAGGCGATCAAAACCGAAAAATGCGTCCTGCTGCTCGGGCCGGAGCTGTTAGCCGCCCCGGGCGAGCCCACCGCCCAGGAAAAGCTGCTGACCGGGCTGCAGGCCAAAGGTTTCGAAATCGAACCGGACCTGGATCACTTCTTTAACCTGAAAAAACTGTCGGGCTCGAAAAAAAAACTGTTTGAGATGGCCCTGCGCGCCGGTCACGAAAGCTTGCCGGATGATCCGCTTTTTGCCCGATTGGCCGAGCTTCCGTTTCATCTCTACATCTCGCTGATGCCGGACGCCCGGCTGCAACGCGCCTTCGACACGCCGGGCTACGACTATGCCTTCCAATTTTACGACAAAAAGAGCGCGCCGGCGGAACTGTCCTGCCCGCCCACAGCGGCCCGGCCCCTGGTTTACAATCTGTTTGGCAGCATCAGCGAGCAACAATCGTTGATTTACACCTATAACAGCCTGTTTGAATTCGTCTTTGCCATTCTGGGCAAATATCAATTGCATACAACGCTGCAATACCACATCAAACAAGCCCGGCTTTTCCTGTTTTTGGGGTTTGATTTTGATCGCTGGTATGTCAAGCTGTTGTTGCGGCTGCTGTTTGAAGGTCATGATGATCCGCTGCCCTTAACCAATCATTCCAGCGTGGCCGACGAGACCGCCCGCGCTTTTTTTGTCAACAATTTCCAGATGGAGTTCATCCCCGCGGATATCCGTCCGCTGGTCAACACCCTGCATGAGGAAATCGCCCGTCAAAAGCGCCTCCGCCGCCTGCAAGAAGCCGCCCCGCTGCCGACCATTGACAAGCGCCAGCGCCTGACAATCCTGACCGGGGAATATGAAACCTTAACCGAAAAGCTGGCTCGACTCAGAAAAGACCGGGTTATAGAAACCGACAGCGCGATCAAGTTTAAACTGGATAAACAGCTTGAGGAAGTCGAGGCAGAGTTAAAAAAGATCGAAGCCGAAATCGAGCAATTATCGAAGTGACCCCACCGCCGCGCGTGCGTCCAGGGAAAGCGGCCGGTCAGTTTGAAAAATGGCTGAGCCGGCACCGGGCGTGATCCCGCAACAAATTGGCGCAGTCTGGCCAAGCCGCAAAACCCTTGACTTTTCTTCAGACGAGTTCTATCATAAACCTTGTCAGTTTCATCCGACAAGGTTTTTTTGTTTGGAGACACAATGCCAACCATTTTACGCATCGGACAAATGGGATGAGTACTTTAACCATTGAAATAGAAACGCCGACCATTCAAAAAGTGGAAGTGACCAACAAAAACTTGACTGTAACTTTAAACGACCAGCGCCGTCTGTCTGTGCCCATCGCCTGGTATCCACGTCTGTTGCATGGCCGGCCGGACGAGCGCAAAAACTGGCGGCTCATCGGGCAAGAAGGGGAAGGCATCCACTGGCCGGATTTGGACGAGGACATCAGCGTGGCCAATTTGCTGGCCGGGCAAAAGTCGGGGGAAAGCGCCCGGTCGTTGGAAAAGTGGCTGAGTCAGCGCAGTTTGTAACCTAAAGCTTGGACAATGCCGTCACCATGCTTCCACTCTTTCGGGTCTTCGCCTGTGATCGCAAGCGCCGTTGGGGTCGCCGGGTAATCAGCCGCTCCGAAAACTGTTGCTGCAATGTCATGGCCCGCTGCAGAATTTCCGTCGAACTGCCGTGACATTCCTTTTCGATTTCCAGCCGGACTTTTCTTACTTCCTGAATAATCGGATCATCCCACATCTTAGACCTCCATCAGTTCTTCCGGGGTGCAAATAACGGGTGTGCTAACACCCAATTTGGTGTTGATTTCCTCGACAATTTTGCGCGGACGAGGCATTTTTGCGAATTTAACCGTAAACTTTAACCGCATTGCGGGCTTCAAATTTATATTGACAGGGTAAGTGTTGTACGCTATACTGACTTTTAACTTGTTATTAAATATTTGATTATAATTGCTGCTTAAAGTAATCTGTTAAGCATCGCTGTGTACTTGTAGACGGAGCAACTGGCATGGGCATTCACAAGGAAACGGTTGATCTTTTCATGTCATTTTATGGTCTGGCACGGAAAAAACCGGACATTCATTTCCTGAACGAAATTTACACCAGCTTCTTTCACATTCCTTACGAAAATGTTACCAAGATCATCAAAGCCAATTCTAATCTGGCCGGGCGCGAGCGTTTTCGATTGCCGGACGAGTTGATTAAAGACCACATTCGGCTGCGCGCCGGCGGCACCTGTTTTTCGCTATCTTACGCGCTTTACAGCTTGCTAATTCACCTTGGCTTCGAATGCTACCTGGTCAGCGCCGATATTCAGGGGCGAATTGAAGCGCATGTGGCTGTGATTGCGATTGTAAACGACACCAAATTTCTGATCGATCCGGGTTTTACCATCCCAAATGTCATCGAGGTGGCCGAAGACCGCACGACTTATGGCCATAATCCCCTGGGGCGGGTCAAACTGGAGTATACCGGGGTGGGCCGGCTTTTTAACCTCTCCAATCGCAACCGCAAAGACGAGCGCTTTCAACTCACCTTCCGCGATATGCCGATGGCCGAGGATCGTTTTATGGAGTTGTGGAGTCAAACCTTCAGCAACGGCTCGCTGGATACGATCAGCATTTGCAAAGTCGTCAAAAATTGTCTTTATCGCTGCAAAAATGAGGTGCTGACCGAGTTTACACCCGATGGAAAGTTTCAAAAATCCATTTCCCACAATTTTACGCAGACCATCGAGCACGTTTTTAACATCCCCGGTTATCTGACCCACGAAGCGTATTCAATTTTGAAAGAAAAGCAAGGTCAAAAGCAGGCTGTCGGCTGATTGTGGCAACTTCAGAGCATCGAGCACTTGTTAGCTCGATAATATTATCTTAAACGCAGAGGCGCAAAGGGCGCAGAGAGAGAAATAAAAATGCAGGCAAACTTTACCCGTAATTCTTTGTCTTTCTCTGCGAATTCTGCGTTGGTAGTTTTAAGTTAATATTGTCAAGTTAGGAGGCATAATGAATCCGCAGGTGTTAGCATTATTGACGGCTATGGCCTGGGGCATTGGCGGCTATTTTGAAAAAAAGGGGCTGCATCTTGGCCAGCTTTCGCCACAAGTTGGCATTACCATCCGCACGGCGGTCGCGCTGGTTGTTCTGTCTCTGGTCAGTTTTCCGCAGTGGCGGACCATTCCGGAGGCCGGCCCTAAAGCCCTGACATTTATGGTCCTGGGCGGTGGTCTGGTAGCCGGCTCGCTGGGTATGTTGTGTTTTTATGCGGCGTTAAAGGGCGCGCCACTGGGCAGGGTCATGCCCATTGCCTTTACCGCGCCTTTGTTTGGCGCAATGATGGGCATTGCTTTTGGCGGCGAACCGGTGACGATCAAAACCATTATCGGGATGCTTATGACCGTGGGTGGCATCGTTGTTTTGACTTTGAAATGATTGTTAGCCCAATAACGAAAATAAGGTAGGAAACGTGAGAGCGCTTGACTTTAACTTACCGGCCGGAATCAAATTTGACTTTCAAACCGGCGTGACTTCTTTTCAGAGAAGCCGGCTGCTGATTTTTGATGCCGATGCCATTGGCCTGCTGCGGCAGGAGCTTATTCATGAGCTGGGGTTGGAAAAAGCGCGCGCTTTCTTTCTTCGTTTTGGCTACCAAAACGGTTATGCCGACTTCATGCAAATGAAAGTCAACTATACATTTGAAAATGAAATGGAGCTTTTAGCGTCCGGCCCGGTGATTCATACGTGGGAAGGGATTGTGCAGGCAACGCCACGCGAGATTCGTTTTGATCGTCAAACCGGCGATTTCTATTTTACCGGCGTATGGACGAACTCGTATGAAGCCGATCAACATTTGTGCTTTAATCATACGGCGACGGAGCCGGTTTGCTGGTCGTTGATGGGCTATGCGTCGGGTTGGTGCACGGCCTTTTTTGGGTCGCCGGTCCTGGCTATTGAACCGGTTTGTCGTGGCAAAGGCGATGATTGTTGTGAATGGGAAATCCAGCCGCCATCTGCTTGGGGAGCCAAAGCGCAGCCGTATCTCGAAGCGCTCAAACGATTTTACCAGGGGTAAGCGAATGGCCGAGCGATTATTACGATATTACAAATATGCTCAGGATGAGTTGGGGCTGCTTGGGAAAATCCATTTGGCCAAAGAAACAAAAATGCCTTCCATTCAGGCAGCATTGGAGCCCGACTCTCCGGAGAATCTTCTGTTATTCAAAAACGCAGTTGAAAAGCTGATGCGAAAGCCGGCGCCGGATTTTTAAATCGCTGGAGTTCCTTGCATAATTTACCGCTCTTTTTCCTTCTTTTTCTTCTTTTTTAATTTGTAAAAATCCGCACTTGGTTGCCACACACCCAGAATCTCTTCTACCTGCGCAAATAATAACGCCGGCGATCAAATCCCATATCTGGCCGAGAGACCCAAAGGGTCTTGCAACATCTTACTTGATAATGAGATGCCCTATTTAGGGGTTATGTGTAAATTATTTTCAGTTTTGGTGTTTTACAAAATTGATATTTTGCCTTGCGATTACTGTGCAACTATAAGAGCGCGGCCCTTCCAGCAAGAAATATTTGACTTATCCGCAACTTCCGTATACCTTATGCACTTGGATTTTACGACTTTACTTTTTGGTGAGAAGGAGATCGGTGTGAAGCGTTTTTGGTTTGGGATGCTGGTGAGTGTTTATCTGAGTTTGCCGGGTTGGGTGTCGGCGCAGCAGGTGTTGTCGCTGGGTCAGTGTGTGGAGTTGGCATTGCGGCAAAATAAGCAGCTGGACATCGCCCGCCAGGAATATGAAAAAGCCCGCGGGCAGATTACCGAAACCCGCGCCAATGCATTGCCCAATATTACGTTAAATGGCACACTGGCCTATCAAAACACACAGCCGTTTTTTACTTTTCCGGATTCGAGTGGCGATAATTATGTCAAGATTCCCGTGGCGGAAAAAGATAATTATTCGCTCAATGCGACACTGCGCCAGCCAATTTTCAACGCTTCTGCTTTTATTGCTCCGCAAGCGTCCCGTATTTTTTCCCAATTTTCCGAGCAAAATATCCATACGGTTGAGCAGAGTGTGATTTTGACGGCCAAAAGCGCATATTTTAGTGTGCTGTTGGCCCGCGCCGGCGTTGATGTGGCGCAGCAATCATTGGCTTTGGCGCAGGCAACACTGGATCGCATCCGGCAATATCGGCAGATCGGCCAGGCGTCCGATTATGATGTGTTACGGGCGGAGGTGGAAACGGCCAATGTTGCGCCGGAATTAATTCACGCCCAAAGCCGCTATGAATTAGCGCTGCTCAATCTTAAAAACGTGCTGAGTCTGGATCCGATCATGACGCTGACTTTGACCGACACACTGGCTTATCAACCGGCACAAATTGGTCTGGCGGATGCGTTGCAAGCCGCGCAGGCAAATCGCTCCGATCTGAAGGCGATGGATTATCAGGTCAAAGGTTGGCACAAATATGTGCAGACGCTGCAAGTCAGCCGGCTGCCGGTTTTGACCGGCCTGTTGAAGTATGACGCCAATTACGATCATTATAAAATTGATGGCGATAACTGGAATACGCAATTGACCGGCATTGTGTCGCTGAATATTCAAAACATCCCGTTTTTGGACGGTGGGCGTACAGCCGGACTTATTGGCCAGGGCAAGGCCGAGTGGCGCAAGGCAAGGCTGATGGCCGGACAATTGCAAGATGCGGTTCGTCTGGAAATAAGCCAGGCGATTTTGGCTATCGAAGAGGCCGCCAAAAGAGTGGAAGCGACACAGTTGAATATTGCCCGTGCCGGGGAAGCACTGAAAATCGCCGAATTGCGCTATGGCAGCGGCCAAAATACCCAGTTGGAAGTGAAGGATGCGCGTATGGCCTTGACCATTGCCCGCACGAATGCAATTGTGGCCCTGCACGATCATAATCTGGCTAAAGCAAATCTGGATAAGGCGATGGGAGTTTTGAAATGAAAAAAACGGCAATTGATTTGATATTGACGCCGCCGCAGCGTACCGCTTTGACGGAATTTAAGCAACACGTTCAACATGCTTTTACCGTCCGAGAAATGGTGCTGTTCGGCTCGACTGCCCGTGGCGTCGCCACGAAGGAATCCGACCTTGATGTATTGATTTTGACGGACAAGGCTTTGACTCGCACGGAGCGGCATATCATTACGGATATCGCTTTTGAAATTAATCTAAAGTACGGGGCCAACATCAGCAGTGTTGTTTTAGATGAGTCATCCTGGAAAAACGGGCGCTATTCGGTGTTGCCATTGAAGGCTGAGATCAATAAGGAAGGTATTCGCTTATGAGCGCAACAGATCATGAGCGGGCTTTGATCGCGTATTGGTGGGAAAAAGCGGAAGCAAGTTTACAATCCGCCCGACGAGAACATGCCGCCGGCGCTAATGCTTATGCCGTAAATCGGCTGTATTATGCCGCATTTTATGCCGTGAGCGCCGCGTTGTTTGAACGAAAAGAGACTGCGACAAAGCACTCCGGCATTCGGTCCGCCTTTCATCGTATTTTTGTTAAACCCGGTTTGGTTGAAAACAAATGAGGCAAGTTTTACGACCAGATGTTCGAAGATCGACAGGAAGGCGATTACGTAGCCTTTATCAGTTTTGAAAATGATTACGTTGCCGGTCGTCTGCAGGAATGCGAATTGTTTTTGACAATTATCCACCGGCTTGTTACAACCCTATAAATTTATGGGAGATAACGCACATGCTTTATGCAAAACGATCTGTTTATGCACTTATTCTTTTAGCTATTTTCAGCCTCGACGGATGCGGCAACAAGAATGACGCCGTCGCCCAGGCTCAGCCCGCCCCCAAACGTCTGGCCAATGTCAAAGTGATGACGATTCATACCGAACCGTTCACCGGTTATGTCAATCTGGTCGGCACGGTTAAAGCCAACAAGCGCATCGTCGTCAGCGCGGAAGAAGGCGGTCGGATTGAACGGTTTGCCGTCGATAAAGGCGCGTATCTCAAGGCGGGTGACGCGATTGCCGTTATCGAAGCGAATATGCAGCAGGCGGCTTTTAATCTGGCCAAGGCCCAATTCGATCTGGCCGATCTCCATTTTAGCAACGCCAAAAAGCTGTACGATGAGAACGGCGGCGTTTCCGAGACGGATTACAAAACCGCCCAATTTAACCGGGACATTGCCGCCGCCCAAATGGAGATGGCCAAAGAACGATTGGAAAAGACGCGCATTACCAGTCCGGCGCCGGCGATTGTCGTCGCCAAAATGGTAGAAGCCGGGGAATTGGTCAGCCGGGGAACGCCGATTGCCCAGATTATGGACATGAGCCGAGTCAAAATCGTGGCCGGCATTCCGGAAACCGATGCGGCTTATTTTAAAAAGGGCGCGGCGGCGGAAGTCACTTTTGACGCTTTTCCCGGCCAGGTTTTTACCGGGAGCTTAGCTTTTATGAGTCCGGCGGTGGATCCGCAGAATCGCACTTTTGAAGTCGAAGTCGAGCTGGCCAATCCCGGCGGTGTGATTAAAGCCGAAATGGTGGCCAAGCTGCGCGTCGTCAAGGCCGAGCATAAAGACGCGATTGTCATTCCGCAGGACATTATTTTAGAAACCGAGCGCGGCAAGGCAGTCTTTGTGTTCCAAGAGGATGGCAAAGCCGTTTTCCGCGCTATCCAAACGGGTCCAACGCACGAAAACGAAGTAATGGTTGTCGATGGCCTGACGGCGGGAGAAAAGCTGATTGTTTCCGGGCAGCACAATTTGACCGACGGGGAAAGTGTGCAGGTGGTTGAATAAATGCAAATTATTGAAAGTAGCCACAGAAAATACGGAGTTATCAATGACACGACGGACAGTGAACGCGACAGAATAAAGGAGTGGAAGGCATGACAACGTTGACCCTGGAACTTTCAACGGATATCTATCAATTGCTGAGTCAAGAAGCGACTCGCGTGGGTAAATCACTGCAACTGATTATTCAGGAATGGATAACGGAAAGATTGATCCAAAAACAACCGGCGCAAAATGAGCCGGAGTGTGTTCGTCAGGCGCTTCGGGCCGCCGGGCTGCTGACCATACCGGGTCCTGTGTTTTCGCAAATGGCTACAGCCGCCGGGTCTTTGGAGCAGGTTCGTGCGGTCTTAAACCGGATGGGTGGTCAGCCGCTCAGCGAGATTGTGCTGGAACAGCGGGGGTCGAAAGGATGCCAGCGCGGTTGTTAAACGCTATGCGCCTGAAGCAGGCAGTGTTTGGATTGACGCTTTGACCATGCCGGTGGCCGGTCACGCCGTTATTTTGGCCGAAATCACCATGGCTGAAGTCGCCGCTGCTCTGGCCGCTAAACAGCGTGCTCCCAACGGATTCACCCTGCAAGAACGCGACGCCGCATTGGGGCTTTTCAGTCTACATTGCCAGACGCAATACCAACTGATTGCCATCAATCGTGCTGTCATTGATCGGGCCGTGTGCCTGACGCGGGTTCACAAATTGCGCGGTTATGACGCCGTGCAACTGGCGGCGGCATTACTCACGGACGAAGCGCTGTTAAACGCCGCCTTGCCCGGTTTGATATTTGTCGCTGCCGATGGTGACTTGCTGGCTGCGGCCAATACCGAAGGATTGATCACTGACAATCCCAATCAGCATCCATGAAAAAGAACGCCATCGGGCATGATTTTGGATTGGTTGAATAATTCCGACCCATAAATCGTCTTATTGCGTTGTCTCGAATGGTTTTGAACCCAACCCAATTCAAAAGGAGCGCTTTATGTCGAAAAAGAATTGCAGACGCTATTGGCTTAATCTGGCCATAATTTTTGCGCTTGGAACCGCGTCCGCAGGTCACGCCGAATCCACCGAGTCGAAAAATTTTCTTGAGATGAATCTGGAAGAACTGTTAAATATCAAAATCACCAGCGCTACCAAGACCGAATTGCCGGTGTCCCAATCGCCGGGTTCCGTCACCGTCGTCACCTATCCGCAGATTCAGGAGTCTGGCGTCAAGACTTTGCCGGAGTTGCTGCGCCTGGTGGCCGGCGTCAATGTGCGCTGGAATCCGATGATGCAGACGATCGATATTCGCGGTTTTGGCGAAAGCCCGTTTACCAGCCGAGTCTTGCTGATGATTGACGACGTGCCCTACAATTCATGGGACAAGGGCGGCTTTCCGCAGCAGCCGGGCTTTGACTTTTTCCTGCTGGAAAATATCAAGCAGGTAGAGATTATCCGCGGCACCGGCGCCCCGCTGTATGGCGAAAATGCCTTTTGGGGGATTATCAATATCGTCACGCTGGATGGCAAGGATTTGAACGGCGGGCGGCTGGAAGTCTATGGCGGCGGCGGGGATCGGGAAACGGCCTCCGGCAATTTGCTATACGGCCAGGCCATTAAAGACGGCTCGATCTTGGTTTCGGCCAAGTATCGCCAGAGTCAATTGCCAATGGCCTTTTGGTACGAGGAAAACGATTCGAAGGTCAATGACCGCGATCTGTTTATCAAAGGCGAATACAAGAATTTGGAATTGACCTATTATCTGCACGATGACGCGATTGACGGCTTTAACGAAGCGATTGCCGAGCCCGGTTTTCCGCCCGGAGCGGCCTTTGCCAGCGCCGACAAAATCGAGCAAACCATCAGCATTGCCGCGTTAAAATACAAGTATCAGTTGCCGAATAAAAAGGTGACCTTTAGCAGCGATGTGGCTTATATGAGTCGCAACGGCCATCATTGCGGCGGGTGTCATGCGCTGCCGGAAGAGTCGCACTTTGGTGAAAAAGAGCCGCACGGCTACCAATTTATTGGCGACTTTCGGGCCGAAATGCAGCCGCTCTCGTCTCATCGCGTACTGGTCGGTCTGGAGGCGCGCAAGCTGGATGCAGGCGATCATATCGACGAGTTGGCGGATCATGATCCGGTAACCGGTCGCGAAGCGGTGTTCGGCTATTCCAAACTCGGCTTTTATATGCAAGATCAGATTACGCTGCTCAAGGATCGGCTGAACATTTTCGCAGGTTTTCGCCATGACAGCAAGACGGATCCGGAGTTGTTTGACGCCCATTTTTCGCCGCGTGTGGCCGCGGTTTACAACGCAACCGACAAGCTGACGTTGCGGGCCGGCTGGAGCGAATCCTTTCACTTCCCGGACTTGAGCATGCTGTATCAAAACAGTTGGTTCATCAACGTCAAGGCGGGCGAGATCGCCTTTCCGCTGGCCGCTTTTCAGCCCAACTTCGATTTGCAGCCGGAAACGATCCGCAACTTTGATTTTGGTCTGGAATACCGTCCGGGGCCGAACACCGCGATAAAGGCCGATGTATTCCGCGCCACGCTGGAAGATTTTATTGTGATGAGCTGGCATTTGGCTGCGCCGCCGGCTGTGCCAACCGTACAATACGAAAATCATCCCGACAAAGCCAGCATCATGGGCGGCGAATTTGAGGTGCGGCACAAGTTTCGAGACAAGCTTCACGGCTTTGTGAACTATGCCTATACCGAGCAGAAACAGGACGGTGATTTGTTGGACACAACGGGTAAGAAAATGGAGTTTGTTTATGCGCCGCAGAACAAAATCAACGCTGGTTTTTATGCCGGGCCGTTCGCCGGAGTGCGGGCCAACGTGGAGTTGTCCTGGCGAGATGAATATGTGGCGCCACAGTTTTGGTATCTGGTGCGATCCGGCTTCACCGACCCGACAATCAAACCGTTGGACGCTTACACTTATTTGAACGCCCGTCTGTCCTATGATGTGCCGCTGACGATTGGCCGGGTCAAAAATCCGTTGCGGCTCAATGTCTACGCCCGCAACCTTTTGGACGAACAGCCCAGAGAAACGCTGATTGGCGTGGATACAAAGGTAACCGGCCAGGAGTTTTATTTTGGGGTGGAATATCGGCTGGAAAAGATTTTTTAAAAATAGGCGGGTAACTGCGCGGTTGTATACTGATGGTTTTGATAATGAGCGCGGCGCAGTTGGCTTAGCCTGAATTATCCTTAATCCCGAGCGAAAAATTGAGGCCGCTATGCCTGCAGCGGTTTTG
>CAYOLL010000146.1:0-14749 GCA_964404765.1 uncultured Gemmatimonadota bacterium
CCACGTCCGGCTTTTCCATCTGCCCCAAAAACTGCCGGGCGTAGGCCGGTATCCTCATCGGCGGCGTCATCTTCAAATTGTCCGCATCCGTATTTTGCCTGGTTTAATCACGGTGAATTTGCTGAGCAACTGGGTCTCATATTTGTTGAGCAATTGGAGCAGGCTGTCGGCAATTTTATTGACTTCAGTGGGATGGTAACGCAGCAAAATCACGCCGACATCGGGCTCCTTATGGGCAAAAATCCACTCGCCAAAATCCTTATCTTCCGTCAGCAAAAGTGCGCCGTGTTCCCGCGCAATTTCCAATACACCTTTGTCTTTTGCCGAGCGATTATTTTCGAGGATAGAAAAGACTTGAAACCCAACCCCGCGTAATTGGCGAATAATGCGAAAGTCCACACATTCATCGGCTACAATTTCAGGCGGCAAGTAATTCCTCCTGGCCAATGACATCCGCCGAATATAGGATTGCGGCTATCAGGTCCTCTTTAGTCAGTTGGGGATAAGCCGCGAGCAAATCATCATAGGTCATTTCTTCCCCCAATTTACGCAAAATTAATTCAACAGTGATGCGTGTTCCTTTGATAATAGGCTTGCCTAACATAATCATGGGATCGGATACAACTCTTTGGGTATAATTCATATTCTACTCCTTTTGGCATAGTAAACTTTGGATTCACGTAACGCAGAAACTTATGCCGATTTCCCGGCACTGTCAAGCATAAAGAAAGCAGAGCCCGATGCGGGCAAGCAGCAATCGCAGCTTAAATCTCAGTCACCGTACCGACCGTGGGGCGCGGATTGCGACCGGTCGTCTTCTGCTCGCTGGAAATGGCCGGGGACAGCCCCTTCGACGCGCTCAGGGCAGGCTCTTCAATGTAGTCCACGTCCGGCTTTTCCATCTGCCCCAAAAACTGCCGGGCATACGCCGCTCACTTATCCCACGTCATTATCCCAAAATTTAGGCTTGCAATATGCGGTTTGACGGCGTATTATTCAAGGTCAATATCTTTATAAAAGTAGCTGTGGGCGCATGTTCAACTTTGGAATCCGGAGATAACGCATGGCACAACTTACCTTGAAACCTATTACTCTGTCCGAAGAAGTCTGGTCGGCATTGACCGAGCAAGCCCGGCGTCAAGGCTGGCAAACGCTGGAAGATTTTGTAGCGGCGTTGATCGAAAAATATGCGGCCTTGTCCGCGCAAGATGAAGTCACCGCTGAGATGCACGATGCGGCCTTGTTGCTCTTGCTCGATGAAAGTTTGGTCGAAGAACCTATGCCCATGACTACTGCTGATTGGGACGAAATCGAAACCGGCATTTATCAACGTCACCCGGAATTAGTCCGATGAATTCTGAGGCTGTGATTCGACCTGCCGCCCGTCAGGACATAGCCCGCCACATTGCCTACATCGAACAGGACAGTCCCGCCGCCGCCCTCAAATTTGCTCGCACATTGAATGCCGAGTTTCAGCGTTTGGCCAAAGATCCGGAAATCGGCAATCGCCGTATTTTCCTGAAAAGTGTGCCGGCCCGTTATCGCGAGTTGCGCAAATGGCCGGTCAGGGGCTTCAAGAAATACTTGATTTTGTATTTCTCCAAACAGGAAAGGATTGAGGTTTTACGTATTCTGCATTCGGCAATGGACATCGAACGTGTTCTGCGGGAAATGAAAGTCGTTTAAGTTGACCCACTAAAAGCGAAAAGCAAGACACAAAACCCTATAGCTCGTAGCCCGTTTGCCTATGAAAGAATACCGACTACTCCTGCCCTACCTGAAACCGCAATGGCTGCTCATTACATTTGGCCTGGCGCTGATCTTTATGAGCGCGTCGTTTGAGGGCTTGTCGATTGCCATGCTTTATCCGGTGATCGACAAAGTCTTTAATGCCGGCATTACGACGGATCCGCCATCGCAGGGGGCGTGGTTATTGCTGATAGCCTGTGGTCAGGCCGGCAAAGTGATTGTGCAGGAGGCACTGGCGCTGCCGCGTGATTTGCAATGGGTGGCGCAGATTAAGCATATTGCCAACACCCAATGGCTATTGTTGATGCAAAATTTTTCCCGGCGCGATGTGCTGCTTTTTCTGTGTCAGATTGCCATGGTGGTTGTGCTGCTGCAAAATTCGCTGGATTATCTGCGCGGCCAGATTTTTGTCGCTATCGGTCAACGCATGATTTCCGAAATGCGCCTGGATCTGTACCGTCATCTGCAAAAATTTTCTCTCGCCTTTTTCAATCGCCAAAAAAGCGGCGACCTCATCTCCCGGCTTATCAATGATGTGGAGATGCTCAATAACTTTTCGGTCAAAAACGTAGCCAAGCTGATTAAAGATGTTGCCAGTGTCGTTATTTTTCTAACCGTCGCGTTTATCGTCAGCGCCCGGTTGACGCTGATGGTGATTTTGTTTTTGCCGCCCATTTTTCTGATCGTCGGACGGGTCCTGCAGCGGCTGCGCAGCCATAGCCGCAAGTCGCTGCAAAAAATAGCCGACCTGACCTATATCATTCAAGAGACCTTGAGCAGCATTCGCATCGTCAAAGCCTTTGCGATGGAAGACTATGAAATCGCCCGCTTTAAAGCCGAAAACGAGCGTTACCGCAAAGCGATTATTCGTGTCAACCGCAATGCCAATCTAATTCGACCGCTGAGTACCACCATGGCCAACATTGTCGCCATTACGTTGTTGTGGTACGGCGGCAGTACGCTGATTGAGCAGATTTCGACCATCAGCACCGGGCAGTTTTTTGTTTTCCTGGGTGCGTTGTTTTCGACGATTAAGCCTATTAAAGAGATTGGTCAGACGTTGGGGGATATGAAGCGCGGCGGCGTAGCCATCGAGCGTTTTTCCGAAATGATGGCCCGCGAAGTGGATATTCAGGAAATCCCGAATCCAAAGCAAGTCGATACCGTGCGCGATCATGTGCGTTTTGAGCGGGCCGGCTTTGCCTACACGCCGGATACGCCGGTGCTTAGCGACATCAGCTTTCGCGCCAATAAAGGTGAAGTGACGGCCGTAGTCGGCCCCAGCGGCGCCGGCAAAAGTACCCTGGTAGATTTGATACCGCGTTTTTATGATGTGACCGCCGGGGCGATTTATATTGACGACATCAATATCCGCGAGCTATCACTAAAATCCGTGCGTAACCTGATGGGAATTGTCACGCAGGAAACGATTCTGTTTAACGACACGATCTTCAACAATATCGCTTATGGTGTTAAAAATACCGACCCGGAGCGGGTTTATACCGCCGCCAAAGCAGCCAACGCTCACAAATTCATCACAGAGTTTAAAGACGGCTACGAGACTTCGATCGGTGAGCGCGGGGTGCGGCTTTCCGGCGGACAGCGGCAACGACTGGCGATTGCCCGGGCGCTGTTTAAAAACCCGCCGATTCTTATTTTTGACGAAGCGACATCGGCTTTAGACAGCGAATCGGAGCAACTTGTGCAGGAGGCGATTGACCGGCTGATGGAAAACCGCACCGTCTTTGTGATTGCTCACCGTCTCTCCACGATTCGTCACGCTGACCGAATTCTGGTGATTGACCAGGGTCGGTTGGTCGATCAAGGCCGTCACGATGAGCTAATGGCCCGCGATGGATTGTACCGCAAGTTATGCGAGATGCAATTTCGCGGATAATCCGGCAGCACAAATTGCATGTAACTTCTCAAAAAGTGTTAGCAAATCGAACCTTGCGAAGGCTTCAGTGCACAACTTCATCAAATTTGCAGAAAAGCCTTCGCAAGGTTATCAATGGTTATTGAGAAATTACAAATTGCTTGTAAAAGCAGGGCGAAATAGGCATTTCGCCCTACGATTCTACGATTATTGATCGACTACGCCCGCAGCGCCTAAATCCAATGACGCTTGCGCCATAGCCTGGGTTTCCGAGGTAGCGAAAAACTCCTTTACGCCACGAAAACTGCGGCGATGAACCGGAGACGGCCCATGCTGCTTCAGGGCCGCAAAATGGGCAGGCGTGGGGTATCCTTTATGTTGGGCAAAGTCATAAGCCGGAAACTGGAGGTGCAGCGCCTGCATGATCCGGTCGCGAGTCACTTTAGCGATAATCGAGGCGGCGGCGATGGAGGCGCTTTTGGCGTCGCCTTTGACAATGGCCGTACACGGATGCGGGAATGTGCGAAAGGGCTTGCCGTCAATCAGGACATGCTGCGGCTTAACCGGCAGTTGGGCCACTGCGTCAATCATGGCCAGTCGTGTCGCCTGATAAATGTTGTGCAGATCAATATCCGCCGGCTCACGGATACCGACGCCAATAGCAATAGCGACGTGTTGAATTTGTTCAAACAGCTTTTCCCGCACACTTTCGCGCAGTTGCTTCGAGTCGTTCAGCTCGGGAATCCGGCAATTAAGCGGCAAAATGACTGCGCCGGCCACCACCGGTCCGGCCAAAGGTCCGCGCCCCGCCTCATCAACACCGGCAATGTGCGTCAGTCCGCTCGCCCACAATTCGCGTTCATAAGCCAGCATTTGCTCTAAACGTTGTTGCTCTGCCGCCGATATCATATCTTTTGATTCCGCCTTCAATCTTCAGGAAAAAAAGAAGCGCCTGCTCATTTTGAATGAACAGACGCTTTTTCACATATACCCATTCAGAACCGGAATAGCAAACTTCAGTTTACCAGTCCAAAACGCGCATCTAAAAATTACAGCCGTTCGCGCACATAGTTGATCAAATCCACCACGCGCATGGAATAGCCCCACTCGTTGTCATACCAGGCCAGGACTTTGACCATTTTGCCTTCGCAGACTTTGGTATATTCGGCGTCAAACAGCGATGAGTGTGGATCGCCGACAAAATCAATCGAGACCAACGGGATGTCCAAATAGCGCAAAATGCCTTTGAGCGGGCCTTCTGCAGCGGCTTTGACGGCAGCATTGATTTCGTCTTTGGTCACATCACGCTTCATGGTGCAGGTCAGATCGACCACCGAAACGTCAGGCGTAGGCACGCGGATGGCGAAGCCGTCCATCTTACCCTTTAAGCTCGGCATAACCAGGCCAATGGCCTTAGCGGCGCCGGTCGAGGTTGGAATCATGGACATGGCTGCGGCGCGGGCGCGACGCAGATCTTTGTGCGGCAGATCCAATATCTTCTGGTCGTTGGTGTAGGAGTGAATGGTCGTCATCAAGCCATGCGAGATGCCAAAAGCGTCATCCAGCACTTTGCAGACCGGGGCCAGGCAGTTGGTCGTGCAGGAGGCATTGGACAACACATGGTGTTTGGCCGAGTCATACGCCATTTCGTTGACGCCCATGACAATGGTTAAATCTTCATCTTTGGCCGGAGCGGAAATGATAACTTTTTTAGCGCCGGCTTCCAGATGCTTGGCGGCTTTATCGCGGTCGGTAAAAAGGCCGGTTGACTCCACGACAACATCCGCGCCTAAATCTTTCCAGGGCAGCTTGGCCGGGTCTCTTTCGGCCACAACTTTGAAGCGCTCATCGCCCACGACAATATCGCTGCCGTCGACGGACACGCCGGGTAAATGGCCGTGAATGGAATCGTAGCTAAAAAGATGGGCCAGCGTTTTAGCGTCCGTCACGTCATTAACCGCCACCAATTTCAAGTTCGGGTCTCTCAGAATGCCACGCGCAACCAAACGACCGATGCGACCAAATCCGTTAATACCGACATTTAAGGCCATAAAAATCTCCTTTTGAGTTAAAACAGGACAAAGGAAGGTGATCGAAAAATCAGCCTTCATTTTACTATACAATAGACCGGCTTGGCAAGCATTTTTTCGGCGGAGTCACAAAATTCATTTTACCTGCCGTGCTTTTCCGATGCAAAGACATACAGTTGACAAAAAGATGACGCCGCCTGGCTGTCACGGGAACTTTTAACGCGGCAAACTGTTCCGAATTTACTATGACGACGCTTTCATCCACAGCAACAGAACTTATTTTGATTCGGCATGGCGAAACTGCCTGGAATGCCGAGAACCGAATGCAGGGCTTTTTGGACATTGAACTGAGCGCCCTGGGTTTGCAACAAGCAAGCGCATTGGCGGATCGCATTTCCCGCGATTGTCAGCCGATCACTGCGATTTACAGCAGCGATCTAAAGCGGGCCGCCCAAACAGCCGCGGCCATCGCCCGGTTATTAGACCGGAACATCGCGTTTGATACGCGATTGCGCGAACGTAATCTGGGGATTTTGCAAGGACTGACCGGCGCAGAGGCGCGGCAGCGCTATCCGCAAGAAATGGCCGAAATCATTGCCGGTGAACCCAATTTTGTAGTCCCGGAAGGAGAGAGCCTGCAACAGCAAGCTAACCGTGTTATCGCCTGTCTGACCGAAATAGCAGAGCAGCACGGCACACAGCGGATTGTCGTGGTAAGCCACGGTGGCGCGTTAAATGTTTTTTTCCGGCACGTACTCCGAATTCCATTGGGGGCGCCTGTCAAATTTAAACGATCCAATGTGGCGATTAACCGTTTCAGTTATCAAGCCGGGGTGTGGACGCTGCAAACCTGGGGCGATACTGCCCATTTAACCGGATTTGCATCGGCATCCGTCGCCGGTCAGGAGCCGACCCATCACCTGGACACGACGCTTTGATCATTAAAACTATTTTCTTGACGCTCCCAAAAGTCTATGATAGACTTGTGGAATAGCTGGACTTTCAATGTCATTAAGTTAAGCACAGGGCAAGATTGTCATGCTGAAAGCATCTTTTTTTAAAATAGTAAGGTGCTTGATTCGAAAAGGATTCTTTCAGAATGACTACATGGGTCGGCTTTCCTTAACTTAATGACATTGGCTGGACTTTGTAAGTATTCGTCCAACATCGTTCCAGTCCAAACCCGGAAGTTCTACCTCGAAAGTTGCAGAACTTTCAAGCGCCCGGGTTTGTGCGGTTAGACGAATAACAAGACTTAAAACGCATCAAAGGGAGGTCACGATGAAACGCGCGATTTATTTGCTATTAATATTGGGAAGCGTCAGCTGCAGCATCACGACGCCGGGCGGGATGTCCCCGGCTAATGTTCCAATTACAGACTACGGCTATGTGCAAGTGGTCGGCCCGGTTGAAGGCAGCCATACAACAATTAAACCCCTGTGGTTTCTGGAGATCAGCAAACCTGATTTGCGCAAGGCGATGAGTCAGGCCATGCAAAAGGCCAACGCCGATGCGCTGGTGGATATCACTTGGGATTTTAAGTACACCAATTGGGTTATTCTGCCGTTTATGACCGTCACGGTCAAAGTTAAAGGTACGGCTATAAGATTTGAACAGTAAAGGAGGCACATAATGAAAATGATTCGTAATGTCTTAGCGGCAATTCTACTATTGGCCGGATCACTAAGCGCCGATACTTTTTATCTGATTGACGATACCTTTCAACGCGGCGCAATGCAGCGCTGGAACGATCAGATCGGTTCCGTCACGTTCCGCAGCCGGAATGATGGTAAGCTGTATATGATCAAATATGAACATTTAAAACGCGCCACCCTGGATAACGGTGATGTTTACGAATTTCGTAACGGCCAAAGGGTAATGCCCGAAAGCGCCGCGCCCGCAGCATCCGCAGCCCCTTCCGGAGGCTCCACCTCCGGCTGGAATACAACCCCGCCGCCGCAGCATCCCATTTTAAACACGTCCTTAAATTCCGACGGGCCTGATACTTTCTATTTGATTGATAACACCATTTGTCATGGTATTTTGCAGGAATGGGATGATAATGCGGGAACGGTACTGCTTAAAAATCAAAAAGACAATCGCCTCTATTTGTTGCGGTACAACAATCTGAAGCGGGTAGAGTTGAGCACTGGCGAAAGTTATGTGATTAAAGCCGGCGGCCGCTTTCCGGAACAAAAGCAGGCCCCCGTCGTCAACACGCCGCGCACCGCACCTGTGCCGGCCTCGACACAGCCGCCTGTTAGAACACCGGAAAAGCAACCCGAACTGCCGCCTGCGGGAACGCCGACCTATTCCGTAACACCGGCCGCCGCCACCGTGCCGCCTTTGGCGCAAACGTCACAAGTACAAACCCCAACTACCGGCGGACATAAACTGTCGCCGCCGCCTATTAACTTGTGGCATCGTTATAAAAAATAAATGCAACACAAAGGAATTCCTATGGCTGATATACAAATTACTACCCTTGGCGCCGGCTGTTTTTGGTGCGTCGAAGCAATTTTTAACAGCGTCCGGGGTGTCATAAGCGCGGTATCGGGCTATGCCGGCGGCGCTGTGCAGAACCCTACCTACAAACAGGTCTGTAACGGCAACACCGGCCATGCCGAGGTCGTGCAAGTCAAATTTGATCCGGCCATTGTTTCCTTTGAAGACCTGCTTTTTATCTTCTGGCGCGTTCATGATCCGACAACACTAAACCGGCAAGGCCATGATGTCGGCACGCAATACCGCTCGGTCATTTTTTATCACACGGAGACTCAGCGACTTGCGGCCGAAAAATCAAAAATGGAAGCAAATGCAGCCGGTCTATATCCGAACCCGCTCGTAACGGAAATTACGGCATTTACCAACTTTTACGCCGCCGAAGATTATCATCAGGACTATTTTGCCCATAATCCCAACCAACCCTATTGCCAGGCAGTCGTTGATCCCAAAGTGCAAAAGTTTCGGAAGTCCTTTAAAGAAAAGCTCAAAAGCTGATTCCAATTAAGCTGTTACCTGCAAAAGACCCTGAGCAATTTTCAGGGTCTCTTTGTTTAATAATATATGCACTCCAACACCGTGTTGTCTCGTTCCCAATCTCTGATTGGGAACGAGCTTGCCTCGGAAACTTCGTTTCCGTCTATCTTCAATCATATTAGCAAGAGGCGAAACAGAGTTTCGCTTGCAAGTACGTTCCCAATCAGAGATTGGGAACGATGATTGAGGATTGTACGCTAACCTGCCAAGTCCTGTCTCTTTGTTTAATAAGGCTCTATATGCGCTTCAACACCGTGTTCGGATTTATCATCAGCCTGCTGCTCATCAGCGCGCCGGATGTGACCCTGGCCGCGCCCGACAAAAATCCGCCCGATGATGTCCGCCACTACTATCAATTGGCCACAGATGCTTATCGCGCCCAGGACTACCCCAATTTTCTGGCGAATACCCAAGTTGTTTTTGGCTATTGGCCCAACAACCCGGTTATCATGTATGATCTGGCCCGTGGCTATTGTCTGAATGGTGATTTTCAGGAAGCTTTTCGCTGGCTTAACCGACTGGCGGCTTTCGGCGTAATTTCCGATCTGCAAAGTGATGAGGACTTTGCAACCATAAAAGAATTGCCGGCATTCCAGGCCTTGCACCAGCGGTTCATGCAAAATGGCACACCCATCGTAAAAAGTGAAATTGCCTTTGGGATTAAGGAGAAAGATTTTATTCCCAGCGGCCTGGCCTATAGCCCGGCCGATGACGCTTTTTTTGTCGGCAGTATTCGAAAGCGCAAGGTTGCCCGTTTTGAAATTAAGCGCGACAAAGTAGTCAATTTCATTCTGGAGCGGCCGGACAGCTTGTGGGGCGTTTTTGGAATGCAGGCTGACAAATTGTCTGACGCCTTATGGTTATGCAGTTCCGGCGCGATTCAGGCCGGGGGCTTTCGACCGGAAGACGATGGCCGTTGCGGGGTCTTCCAGTATAATCTAAGCACAGCAAAATTAGTTAAAAAATACATCATGCCTGCTGATCCGGAAAAGCCTCATTTTTTTGGCCATTTAACCCTTTCCAAAGCCGGCGACGTTTTCGTATCCGACGCATACTCGCAGGAAATTTACACCGTTTCACGCCAAAAAGACAGGCTGGAACTGTTGATAGGTTCAAAAGACTGGGTCTCTCTGCAAGGTCTGGCTTTGGCCGATAATCAAACGAATCTGTTTGTCGCCGATTATGGCGACGGCATTTACAATGTGGATTTAAAAACGCGAAAATTCCTCACGGTAGCTTGCCCGGATAGCATTAACACTGCCGGCATTACTGCGCTCTACTTTTATCAAAACAGCCTGGTAGCCGTCCAAAACCGTATGAATGGCACTCGCCTTGTACGCTTCTATCTCAACCAAAACCTGTCGGAAGTGACGCGCAGTGAGGTTATCGAAGTGAATAATCCGTATTATCGTGAACCCGGCTCCGGAGTAATCGTCAACGATGTTTTTTATTACATCGCCAATAGTCAATGGACAAATTTTGATGAACGAGGCCGGGCGATTCCGCATACCGCATTTGTGGAGCCGATTATTCTTAAAGTACCGCTAAAATGAATCGCAGAGCGCAAAATTTCAATTTTGCATAGGAGAACCGTTATGTCGCAACCAGAAATCGTCCGCTGTGCCTGGCCGGGCAGCGATCCGCTCTATGTTCAATATCACGATACCGAGTGGGGCGTTCCTCTCCATGATGACGCTAAACTATTTGAATTCCTGGTGCTGGAAGGATTTCAGGCCGGCTTGAGCTGGCTGACCATCTTACGCAAGCGGGAAAACTTCCGGCAAGCCTTTGATGGCTTTGACCCGGTTAAAGTCGCCAATTACGGCGAAGACAAAATAGCCGCGCTCTTGCAAGACAAGGGCATTGTCCGTAATCAGCAAAAAATCCGCGCCACAATTCTGAATGCACAATTGTTTCTGCAGATTCAAAAAGAAGCCGGCAGCTTCGATCACTATATTTGGGATTTTGTCCAACACAAACCGATTCAAAATGCCTGGCCGGATTTAAAAAGCGTCCCGCCCAAAACGGAGCTGTCGGACAAAATCAGCAAAGATTTGCAACAGCGCGGGTTTAAATTTGTTGGTTCTACAATTGTTTATGCCCACATGCAGGCCACGGGCATGGTCAACGATCATGTGACAGGCTGCTTTCGGCACAATCAGGTCAAAGTATGATCGCATGGCTATAACCTACACCATTGAGCAAGCGACGTGGCTGAACCGACCCATTCGTGAGATATTTGATTTTTTCAGCAGCGTTCACAATCTGGAGCGAATTACGCCGCCCTGGTTGAATTTTCAAACGCTTCCGCCTGTTCCCCAAACCATATTCGCCGGCACAATCATCAATTATCGTCTGAAACTGCACGGCATCCCCTTGTTTTGGCGCACGGAAATCGCTTGTTGGGAGCCGCCGCACCGGTTTATCGACCGGCAAATCGAAGGTCCCTATCGGCAATGGATTCATACCCATACATTTGTGGAAAAGGCCGGCGGAACGCAAATGCATGACCGGGTCGAATACATTGTGCCGGGCGGGTTATTGGCGCCGCTGATTCATCATTTGTTTGTTCAAAAGGATGTGGCGACGATTTTTGCCTATCGTCAGGAAAAAATGCGAGAAATTTTTCTGGGATCGTAATTTTGGGGTGATTTATATCAAAAATTGTGTAATTTATATAGGGACATGAGAAGAAATGTCATTTTTCAAGAGTTTATCGCTCATTTTCAAGCACTTACGTACTCAAAAATGACATTTCTTGGACTGTATCACACCCCCTTATAGGATATTGAACTTTGGACAAACTGCGCTATCAAAGCTTGTCGTTGAAACAAAGGGCGTCATTTTGAATATAAGCGCTTAACTCAGTTACCACTTAAAAAGCTATTTACTTTACCCTCAACGCTTTAGCTAAGGTTACTAATGAAACGATTCACCTACATCAGCCACCAAGCGCAGGCGCTTTCTGATGAAGAGATTAGCCAGATCGGCAGCATCTCCAGCGAAAATAACCGCCGCGACGGTATCACCGGGGTTCTGATTTATGTCGGCGGGCTTTTTTTTCAGATTATCGAGGGTGAAGAAGCTGCCGTGGATCGACTTTATGCCAAAATTTTTAACGATCCGCGCCATAATAATGTTCTGTGCCTCAAGTCGGAGCATGAGGTGGCGACCCGGCTCTTTCCGCAATGGCTGATGAAGACGATCAACTTGGACCAAAATACCGATGAGCTAGTCTATCCGATCAAGATTTTATTGCAGACTTTGACCCAGTCGCACCGGATCATCGAGCGCTATACCCAACCGGCGGTCTTAGCGATTTTAAATCAAGGCTTAAACCCACTCGACGCGCCCGCACAGACGGTCGAACGGATCATTTTGTTTAGTGATATTATCGCGTTTTCGCGCTTGAGTGAAACGCATTCGGTCGTCGAAGTCGTAGCTTTTGTCAACCAATTTTTGGATATTTGCAGCCGCCACATCACGGATCAGGGCGGGGAAGTGACCAAATATATCGGCGACTGTGTCATGGCTTATTTTTGGCCCAGTCAGGCCGATCAGGCGTTGCAAGGCTGCTTGAACATTCTGGCCGAACTGACGCACATTCGGCAATCCGCCTCACCCGGCAGCCTGTTGTCAAATCTGCGCTGCGGTTTCGGCTTAACCCAGGGAATCGTCGCCGAGGGCAATATCGGCTCGCGGATTAAGATGAACTATACCATTTTGGGCGATGCGGTCAATACCGCCTCCCGCTTAGAATCGCTGACTCGCCAACTGCCCTACTCGATCCTTTTCTCCGCCCAAATCCGGCGCAGCGCCCGCCGAAATTGGGAGTTTGTCCCGCTAGGCGATCATGCTCTGAAGGGCAAAGATAAATTTATCGAGGTGTATTCATTGCGCGAGGCTGAAAGTACAAATTTTTAATTTTTAAGGATTGGGGCGCACACTTGCCCCGGATTTAGCGGTCGCGATCTTTTCGCGATAGACACTGTCTTTGATAAAGCCGCTTTTTATATCGCTCAGGGCGCGTGGTCGAGGCGGGTGCGTCTTGCCGAAAGCGGAACAGATTTTGTTTCTATACTACCGAAGCCATTACCCCGGCGTGCACGACGTGCTGACATCCACAGTGTTGCCCGGCTTTCAACTGAATCTAAAAGACTACTCTATGCCTAATCCGCTTTTTACCATTCGCTGTGCCTTGCCGCAACGCCAAACTGGACTGATCAGCGTGCTGATTTTTGCCTTCTTTGTGGGCATTCGGTCGCTATTGACCTATGGCGGCCTCGTGCCCGCGGTCATTTTGCCATCGTCGCCGGAAACTGACCTTGAGAGCTGTGGATTATTCGCCAGTTTGGGACCCCGGCTTCCCTCAAACTCAAGCAGCGCTCCCGTCTCAAAGTGGTCAAAAAGAGCCCGCCGACCAAAACAGTCGCCGGGTAATCCCGCCAAACCCCAAGAGTTGCTTGCCCAAAATAAAATTTCAGCTAAACTTGAAGAAGTAGGGTTACTAGTACTTGATGGCCTAAATTCGTGTGAACTTAGACCTAATAGGTTTTCAAAACCTATTAGGTCTGGTCTGCGCGAAAAAGTTCACACGAATTTTAGCCGCGTAGCACTAGTTTGTCCAAAGTTCAATAGGATATATTAATCCTTTTAACATCAGAAAAGATAATAGGATAGAGCTATGGCAAAAGTTAAGTATTTTACACCTCCTGAAGCAACCCGAACCCTGCCTTTAGTCCGCAAAATTGTCGCGGACATCCTGGTAGCCGGCCAAAAGCTAAAGGGTTATACAAATGTTAATGATCCTGACAGCAAACGTCAGGTTGAACGTCTCAAAACCGAATTGAGTAAATATTTTAAAGAATTGGAGCAACTTGGCTGCTATTACAAAGATGGCGAGTTTAACACAGGTTTGGTTGATTTCCCGGCGGTAATTGATGATGTCATCGTGTTGCTTTGTTGGCGTAGTGATGAGTCTGAGATCAAGTATTATCACAGTCTTAAGGACGGTTATGCGGGGCGGAAGCCCATTCCGTCGCGCTATTTTCGTGAAGAGGTTCGTGACAAAAAGCTGAATAGCGAAATTCCGTTGGATGATCGTATGTAATGTATGGGCGCGTGATACTGAATTTTAGCTTGACAAAAACAACATTAGCGGGTTTAATCTAACGGCAACATTTTTAGCCGTGGGCGGGATAGCCACGGCGCTTTTTATCGTTAAGCAAAAGGCGAAAGGAGAAGCTTATGGAATTTAACATTACGGCGCGCCATTTCGATTTATCAAATGCTTTGCGGAACTTTGTCATGGAAAAATTTTCCAAACTGGATAAGTATTTCCGCGGTACGGTTCAGGCAGATGTTATTATGTCGGTGGAGAAGCATCGCCAGATCATTGAAATTACGGTTCACGGCAATCGCACCAAATTTGTTGGTAAAGAAGAAACCAACGATATGTACTCCAGTATTGACATGCTGGTAGAGTCCATCGAGCAGCAGATCAAACGCAAGAAGGAGAAAGAGGCGACACGCAAGACCAAAAGCCTCAAGGGCGTCAAAGGCGCGGCATTCGCGGCGGAAAACCGTGTCATCAGCTACGACATTCTTCATTCCGAAAGTGTGGGCCGCGGCAATCAGGAACACCGCATTGTTCATACTAAGAAGTTTGAAGTTAAGCCGATGTCGGTTGATGAAGCCGCATTGCAATTAGGAATTGCGCTGGAAGACTTTTTGGTTTTTCGCAATGCAATAACGGAACGGGTTAATGTGATCTATAAACGGAAAGACGGTCATTATGGTCATATCGAGCCGGAAGATTAGGTCATTATAGAGGCAGAGTTTTATGAAAAGCGCTGGGATGAACCAATCGTCACAGCGCTTTTTTTGCAACGGCAGCTAATTTTTAATTTGCAAAAACTAAATTATCTGTACTAGTCAACAACCTCTTGAACACTTCCACAGTTTTGATCGGATGTCATTCTGAAGGAATCTTTTAACGGGGTTTGTACCCTGAATTATTCACAAATCTTAACGCAAACGTCGCAATTGACGCTAA
>CAYOLL010000147.1:0-9925 GCA_964404765.1 uncultured Gemmatimonadota bacterium
ACTGAATGACATCCACGGCCCCGGTCGCTTTCCACAAACTTGTACCAAGAACCAAAAATAGAAAGACAAGGAGGTCTCAAATAAGAAGCGGGAAACGGCAAGGTGGCGATGAAATCGTGGGCGGATTTGCGAGATAAAACGGGGAAGAATAAACTAACCCAGGCCCGGCAAAATCAAAGGGCTGGGGCGCAATGATTTGAAAATCGAAGAGATTTGTTTTGGCGGCTAATACGGAACTGTCGGTATTAAGCTTATGAACTTCAAAATCGCAACAGTTTTCCGGGCGCGAACCACTGAGCAGGCCATCCTGACAGGCGGATGAGTCCGTTTTCGGATCCGCTGCCGGCGCATGACAACAATCCGCCGCCGGCTTTGGCTTCGGATGCATGCATTGATCGTGCCCGCTGTCCGCTACGGTCAAGCCCCAATGATCGCCGTTCATCCGGCAAACGTGATGAATCCACGACAGATTCAGGACGCTTAAAATTAAAATCGGAAGGAATGTGAGGATCAGCTTTTTCTTCACGGTGACCTCGATCGGTTAGTCCGGACATATCTCAAAGCATGTTCAACATTTCTTTCAAGAAAAGGTTTCAGAAATTATACCTGAGGACTTGCCGCCAAGACATAAAAGCCCTTCGCGACAAAGTCGCAAAGGGCTTTTATGCTGACGAGCAAAAAAATTCTCAATGCATTATCAATTAGCAGGTTAAAAAATTTTGGCTCACGGAACAAGATGGTCCATGAGCCAGCGAATTACAAAAATTGACGTTATATGCTTTCGACAAACATTGATTTAAGTTTAAACAGCAATGCCCGATTTATTAAAAATCGGGCAATGCGTTGAACATCCAAATGTTGAGTCTAAATCAAGCAATTCATGCTTAGAACGAACCGCAGACGACCCCGTGAGCAATTACGTAAATGTCACCGGAAAGGCCGCTGATTGTGTAGGTAGCGGTTGTGGCGTTGGTCAAATCGGAAACAACCGTATATTGACCGGGAGCAACCGTATCCACACCGTTCTTCTGTGGGAACATGGCCGAGCCGGCATATACATGAGCTTCGTCCATCGTGTAGCCGCTCAGCATGTTGTAGGTAACCGTAACTTGTGAACCATTGTAATTAATCGTGACTGTGCCAACCAAAGTGCCCTTGCTCAGATCGCACAGACCGGCGCCGGCATAGACATCGTAAGTGGTGGAACCAACGGTGGTCGGGATGACCCAGCCCCAACGATTGAAGCCGTAGTTCAGGAAGCAATTGTCTTGATTGTTGCCGAAGGCAAAGGCCGTCTCGCACGTCGTCGTCGGTGGGGTCGGCGGTAAACAATTCCAGCTCAAATTAAAGGTCAGCGTTGTATTTTCGTTCAGGGAAGAAATGGTCTGCGAAGAAGTGGCCAGAACATTCCCGTTCGCATCATACGCCGTGACGACCACGACATAACTTGTCGCCGGAAGTTGATTTTCCAAGCTGTAAACGCCATTGACCGAAGTAATCGTATTGCCATTAATCGTCACAACTACATTTTCGTAGCAGGTCACCGATAGATTTACATTTACGAAGATATCGTATAAGGGCACGAAACCAAAGTCGGCATTTTCAATACACTTTGTCAGGCTACCCGTGTTGAAGCCACCGGCATTTTCTTTCGCCAGGTAATCACCGGCAGGCGCTTGAGTTGTAATCACATACACACCATTAGCGCGCAACATGAATGAATAGTAACCGCTTGCATTGGTAGTTGTTGTTACAGCGCTTCCACCCGTTGCCGTGACCGTTAAGCCCGCAAAACCAGCTTCACTTTCATTGTTGCCGGAATTGTTGGCATCATTGTAAACGTAGCCGGAAACTTCGTAGTAGCATTCTACATTAAAGGTTACAAAACCCCACCAGGCGCCACCCGTGGTGCCATCAAAGCACGTTGAGTCGCCTGAATAGGCTGTTTGACCGGCATTTTGTTGACTACCGCTTTGCGCATCGCCTGTCAATGCGGCATGAGTTGAAATGTAGAACGTATGGCCGCAGGGGTCACTAAAGTATTTGGAAAGCGGAATCACAAACGTATAGCTGTCGGCGTTAATCGTAGCTTTGTAAGGAGCTTGGCCGGGGGCCGGACGTTTGGTCGGAATCTGTGAAAGGCTTGTCCAGACATAAACATGGGCTTCCAGAAGATCAGCGGTTTCGTTGGTATCGTATTGCACATACAAATTCGTGTTATCGGTCCAAATTCTTACGACACCGGCGTCATTGTGCTTACCGGCCCAAAGTTTGTATTCATACATGCCAACGGAAGGGCAATCGCCCTGGTAACCAACCATTTCGCCAACGGCATTGCAAGTATAAGCCGTTGCAGCAGCTTTCGTCGCATCTTTCGTAGTAGCTGCGGTAATTGCCACATTTTTAGAATTCATTGCATCCGAATCCATCGGAGCAACCGGGTCTTTACCGCAACCCGTCATTAAAAAACCTGCGACGATCAACGCCGCCGTAAGAGCAAAAAACCTTTTCATTGTGAATCCTCCTTGATGGTTAAACGATGTTTAAAAAAATTAGTTCAAATTTTTAGCCTGCATACTTTGCAGACAACTGAGATAATATAAAGCAATTTATGTGCCAAAAATAAAATGTTTAGTATTTTTTTTGCTTAATTCATTATTTATCAGTTAGTTATGATATATAACAGAATATGGTGAGTTGACTGTTGCAGTCACTATGTGACCTGCATGACACAGTGCATTAAGCGCAGAAAAAATTACAACTCGTTTAAATTCAAATAGTTATAAAATTTTATCGTAGGGTGTGACTTGAGGTATACACTTATTACTGTGTGTGCGCTTTACGTCACAAAAAATCATGCGCGCCATTGATCAGGATCCAAATTATGCCGGCTTAATAAGCGGTATATATTGCGGCGGGTCATGCCGGATTCTTTGGAAATAAGCGTAATATTGCCTTGATGTTTTTTAAGCAGATAGTCCAGATATTTTTTTTCGATATGATCAATAGCTTGCTGCTTGGCCTCGGTCAGGCTCACGGTTTCAAATTTTATAGCCATATTATCAAAAGATTCTGAATTCGGGACGCTCAAGCGCATTTTAGCCGGCAAAATATCCGGCTCAATCCGGTCGCCACGGGTCAATGTCACGGCTCTTTCTACCACATTTTCGAGTTCACGGATGTTTCCCGGCCAGGAATAGTTTTCAAATAGCTGCAATACGGCCTCGCTAAATCCCTGAATATTTTTCTGGGTCTCTTTTAAGTTATTTTGCAAAAAATGCAGCGCCAAAGGCCGGATATCCTGATAGCGATCTCGTAACGGCGGCAGTTCGATTTGAATGACATTCAAGCGGTAATAAAAATCTTCGCGAATGAGGCCTTCTTTCAGAGCGGTTTCCGGGTTCTTGTTGCTGGCGGCAATCAAGCGGGCGTCTACTTGAATCAATTCATTGCCGCCGACACGACGTAATTGCTGGTCTTGTAATACGCGTAAAAGCTTGATTTGGAGCAGCTCCGGCATCTCAAAAACCTCATCCATGAAAAAGGTCCCGTGATGTGCGCTTTCCAACAGACCGATTTTGCGGTGATTCGCGCCGGTAAACGCGCCTTTTTCATGTCCAAAAATTTCGGATTCAAAAAGAGATTCGGGAATAGCGGCGCAGTTTATGGGAATAAAGGGCTTGCTGCGGCGGTTACCGTTGGCATGAATTGCCCGGGCCACAAGTTCCTTGCCGGTGCCGCTTTCGCCGGTTATGAGAACATTTGTATCGGAAGGACCCACCTGACTGATGGTGTCAAAAATTTTCCGGATCGCTCCGCTTTTGCCGATAATATTGGCAAAAGCGTATTTTGCGTCAATCAGCTTATGGAGATGTTGCCGTTCCTGAAAAAGGCGGCGTTGTTCCAGCCCTTTTTCAATGATAGTACGCAGGTGGTTTAATTTGAAGGGTTTTAGAATGTATTCAAACGCGCCGGCGCGCATTGTTGACAAAGCGTTATCGACCGATCCAAACGCAGTGATAATAATGGTCGGTGTATCCGGCGTATATTTTTGAACTTGCTCCAAAATTTGCAAGCCGTTTAATCGCGGCATGTTAAAATCGCTTAAAATCAAGTCATAGGAAGTTCCATGAGCTTCAATTTCTTCCGCCGCTTGCATGCTATTTTGAAATATGGAAACATGATAACCCCAGCTTTGCAGGGCAGTTTGGCACAATCTTAAAATGGTCAAATCGTCTTCGACGACCATGATACGGCAATTTGATTCTGGCATTGACGTTTCCTTGCGTACGGAATTCAACTGCGTAAATTTGCTTCGCCTATTGGGATTTCTCTAATTTAGAAATTGGGGACGCGGTAAATGTTTTCTGATTTAACTTCCGCGGAAAGTATTACAAAATGATCAAAACAACGATAAGGTCCGACGAATGACGCTGGTTTTTGTTGGGACGTCTTCAACTGAATAGCCTGCATAAGCGTAAAAAAAACCCTGCGCGAACTCAATCATGCAGGGCTTTCATTAGATCATCGGCGTGCTATGCGCTTTTGGAAGCTCGATGCGACAGCTTGCTATTTTTATTGGCTTCGTTCTTTTGCAAAAGAACAACTTGGCTTTTCCGCAGCATTTTCTTTTCTCCTTCGCAGACAACTGTCAGAATATCTTTCCCATGTACAACTACAGGCAAAACCTGACCTTTGGGAATAATGACGCCATCCACAAAACGATGATCCCGAAGTGTTTGAGCATACTCCATAAATGTCCCCCTCCAAGTGTGAGATATATGAATGATAGACCGTCCCCCGTCCTATATGATCTTTGAAAAATCCGTAGCAAACAACTCCACGCTTTTGTCCGCTTGGTTAGGTGTTAGTCATTGGTGTGACAGCTATCATACAGGTCTAATAGAAAGTATCTATAAAATTTACCCTTTTGTCAAGGACGTTTTGTGTATTAAGTGAAAATTTTATGTCCTGCCCTGTCACATCTGACAAATATGGCGGGTTTGCTAAGTTTCGCTTGATCTTTTAGTCATTTTCCTGTAAAAATGAACCGTTAATCCGGATTATTCATTCACTAACCAAGTCACGAAGATTCAAAGAATCACTAAAGAAAATAATCACTCCTGGAGGAAAAAATGTCCCTGCATCCGTTAGCGGGTCAGCCCGCGCCCCAATCGCTGTTGGAAAACATTCCGCGTCTCATCGGCGCCTATTACACCCGGCAGCCGGACCCGGCCAATCCCAATCACCGCGTGGCTTTTGGCACATCCGGCCATCGCGGCTCGTCCACCAAAAGCAGCTTTAACGAAGCGCAAATTCTGGCGATTACCCAGGCCATTTGCGAATATCGTCAGCAGAATGCCGTCACCGGCCCACTCTTTTTGGGCATGGACACCCACGCGCTGTCCGAGGTCGCGTTTGTGTCGGCCCTGGAAGTTTTGGCCGCCAACAACGTGACGGTGATGATTCAAAATGGCACGGATTATACGCCGACGCCGGTGATTTCTCACGCTATTTTGGCTTACAATCGTGGCCGGCAGGGCGGTTTGGCTGACGGCGTTGTCATCACCCCGTCGCACAATCCGCCGGCCGACGGCGGCTTTAAGTACAACGCCACCGACGGCGGCCCGGCCAACACCAACGTCACCCAGTGGATTGAAAAGCGCGCCAACGCCATTTTTGAAGACCGTAACCAGGCTGTCAAAAGGATGCTTTTTGAAAAAGCCGTGAAAGCCGAAACCACCGTCCGCCATGACTATATCAAAGCCTATGTTGATGATCTGAAAAACGTCATCGACATGGCGGCGATCCGCTCCGCCGGTCTGAAAATCGGCGCGGATCCGATGGGCGGCGCCGGCCTGCACTTCTGGGACCCGATTGCTGAAACCTACGGCCTCAATATCGACGTGGTAAACCGGCGCGTTGATCCGACCTTCAGCTTTATGACGGTGGATAAAGACGGCAAAATCCGCATGGATTGCTCCTCCCCGTATGCCATGGCCGGCCTGATCGGCTTAAAGGATAAGTACGACATCGCCTTCGGCAACGACCCGGATTACGACCGGCACGGCATTGTCACCCGCAGCGCCGGCCTGCTGAATCCCAACCATTATCTGGCGGTGGCGATTTGGTACTTGTGGCAGAATCGGCCCAATTGGCGGCCGGACGCGGCCATCGGCAAGACGCTGGTCAGCAGCAGCATGATTGACCGCGTGGCGGCGCATCTGGGCAAGCGCCTGTCGGAAGTGCCGGTCGGCTTCAAGTGGTTTGTGGACGGGCTGATTGACGGCTCGTACGGCTTTGGCGGCGAGGAAAGCGCCGGGGCCTCGTTCCTGCGGTTAGACGGCACGGTGTGGACAACCGATAAAGACGGCTTTATCCTGGACTTGCTGGCCGCGGAAATTACCGCCAAGACAAACCGCGATCCGGGCGAACATTATCGTGAATTAACCGAAAAATTCGGCGCACCCGTTTACGAACGGATTGACGCCGCCGCCAGCGCTGAGCAGCGCAATGTCCTGAAAAAACTCTCGCCCGCCCAAGTGACGGCCTCCACCCTGGCCGGCGAGGAAATCCTGCATAAATTGACCGAAGCGCCCGGCAACAATGCCGCTATCGGCGGCCTGAAAGTCGTCACCAAAAACGGCTGGTTCGCCGCCCGTCCGTCCGGCACGGAAGATGTCTATAAAATCTACGGCGAAAGCTTTAACGGCGCGGAGCACCTGCAACAAGTCCTGGCCGAAGCCCGGGCCATCGTCAGCGCCACGTTTAAGGCGGCGGGCGTTTAAGCAAATCCGGAGTAGCAGAATTTATTCTGCCCTTACTTGCAAAATGAATTTTGCTACTCCTTCCTTTTAACCGGGAGCAGCCATGCCCAACCCCAATGAACTGCAAGACCTGGCCGCCGAAAAGCTGGCCCGCCTGCGCAAAGCCCGCATCATCGAAACCGACGAGGCCCGCAAGTTTCAGTTAGACCAGCAGATCAAAGAAGCCGAGCGGGAATTGGCCGCGCTGGAGCGCCAAATCGAAGATTTGGCCAAACCCGCGGCTAAAAAAACCGAAACCCGCGGCAAATCGGAGCGCAAACCCATGCCCTGGACCAAGCGCGACGGCGTCATTTTCGGCCTGATTTTCACCGCCATTTTTATCGGCTTTACCGCCTATTTGCTGACCCATTTGGGTTCGGCGCACGGTCTGGCGCGGCAATACGGCGACGCCCTGATCTTTCTGACATTCGGGGCGTTCAGTTTGATTGCCGCCATTGTTTTGTTTGGCTTTTTGCGTAGCACCGGCGTCTTTAAAACGACCAAAGCCCAATTTGGCGGAGCTGCCGCCGTGTTCATGGCCACGCTCGGTCTGTTGATCGGCTCGTATCTGAAAACCCGCCCGGTGGACAGCCAGGTTTTTGTCGTCGAAGGCCTGGTTTACGTGGACAACAAACCCGTCACCGGGGCGCGGGTGCAGCTTTTGGAGGCCAAAGCCTCCGCCCTGACCGAAGACGGCAAGTTTGAACTCAAGCTGTACGAGCCGGAAAAACGCGCCGCCTATACCTTTCGCGTCACGTTTGCGCGGGCCGATTCTACCTTTGCGCCCGTTGCCCATGAGCAATTGCGGGATATTGTCCTGCGCTTGACTTCGCCGCCCGTGACCGATCCGCCACCAGACACCGGCACAGTTGAACAGCCGCTGCGCCCGACAATCACCTTGACCGCAACGGTCTTGGATCATAACTTGAATCCAATCGGCGAGGCAACGGTGATCGTTACCAGCGCCGGGCAGACGATCCGGACGACCACAAGCGCCAATGGCCGATTTACGCTGACAATAGAACAACCGCGAGCGACTTACAAAGTGGAAGTGACCGTAGCCGGTTACGCCGTATGGGAAAAGGAATTGCAGCCGGGTGATGTTTTGCAAAAAAATATTACGCTGGAATAACGTAGCGCGGATTGCCCGATTCGCCACGTCGTCGAATCACAAAATTGGAGTGCGCCATGTTTGATATGTCCATTCCCCACCAAAAATGCCCCTTATGCAACGGCAACATGGTGGCAGGCGTCACAACCTTTAGCGTCGATCTCGAATTCGGCCTGGTCGTCGTGCGCGAAGTGCCCGCCCGCGAGTGCGACCTGTGCGGCGAGGCCTGGATTGAAGATCAAACCGCCGCCGTTTTGGAAAAGATCGTGCAAAAGGCCCGCCGGGAAAAACGGCAAGTGGAAATTTTGCTTTATGCGGGTGCGCCGGATCACAGCGCTGTTTTAGCCGCCGGAGTATAACGAAAATCAAGACCTAACAGGTTTCCAAAACCTGTTAGGTCTGACTTGCAGAGGAGCCAAACCATGCCCCGAATTTTGCTAACCCTGATGCTATTGCTTTACGCCGCCATTGCCAATGCCGGTATGATCCGCCTGATCCGCGTGACGGACAAGGACACCGGGCAGCCGTTGGACAAGGTAAAAATTGAAGTTGAAATTGGCGGCCAGGAGGACAAATTGGTCACTGATTCCAGCGGCGTGGACACGCTGCGTGTGCCGACCGGGGCGCGCGAGTTTACCGCCCGCTTGACCCGCGAGTGCTATGAAGATTTGTCGCTGACCTTGAAAGTTCCCGATGCCCGCAAGCTGATTGAAATTCAAATGGAATCCTTGTGTTTCCCCGATAGCATCATCGGTATTGTGATTTGCGATGCCGTAAACAGCGCTAACCAGGTGGACCCCAATACAACCGGTAATTGGTCGGCCGAGATGTTTAGCTGGCTGCAAAATGCCCTGGCGACCGATAAAACCGGCACGCTGCCCCATATTATGCGCGTGCGCCGGTGGAGCCAGGCCCTTGACCCCAATCTGCCCCCAAAACTCCGTGTTGTTAACGAGCCGGCGCTGGCCACCGAAGTAGGCCAATTGACCAACGCCGATATGGTGATTTTTAACCGCGGCCCAATGACTTGCACCAGCGATACCGCTAAATTTTGTGTTTTGACCCAACTCATGACCGGCACGACTTTTCAGCATCAGGGTAAGATGGCCCATCATGTGGTGCTGGGGGCCGACCTGCCCACGTTGATTGGCGGCGATGCTTATCAAACCTTTAATTTTATTATCGGCTATACCTATTTGAAAGATAAGCGGTTTACCCAATACCAGCAGGCCGCCCATTATCTGGACATGGCCACAAAATATGCCGTGTCGGATAGCAGCCGCGCCGATGTGCGGTTTTACTTAGCCCAGGCTTTGGAGAAAGCCGGACGATCCGCCGAGGCCCTGGCCCTGTGGCTGAGCCTGAAAGATACCTATGAGCCCAATTCCGGGCGATTGCGTTTTTGTCTGGGCCAAATCGGCAGTTGTTACGACAATTTGGGCGATTGGGACAAGGCATTGACATTTTACAAACAAGGCCAGGTCATTGCCGAAGGCCAAAAAGATAGCCTGAGCATAGCCGCAATTTTCAACAACATCGGCGGAATTTATGACAAGAAAGGCGAGTGGGACAAAGCCCTGGAATACTATTTCCAGTCCGAGCGCATTAGAAATGAAGTCGGTGACAAAGCGGGCTTAGGGACGACCTATAACAACATCGGCGCAATTTATTCCAAGAAAGGCGAGTGGGACAAAGCCCTGGAATACTATTTCAAGGATGAGCGCATCACAAAGGAAGTCGGTGACAAAGCGGGCTTAGGGCCGACCTATAACAACATCGGCCTCATTTATTCCAACAAAGGCGAGTGGGACAAAGCCCTGGAATACTATTTCAAGTCCGAGCGCATTCGGAATGAAGTGGGCGACAAAGCGGGCTTAGGGCCGACCTATAACAACATCGGCCTCATTTATTCCAAGAAAGGCGAGTGGGACAAAGCCCTGGAATACTATTTCCAGTCCGAGCGCATTCGGAATGAAGTCGGTGACAAAGCGGGCTTAGGGCCGACCTA
>CAYOLL010000147.1:10025-14734 GCA_964404765.1 uncultured Gemmatimonadota bacterium
GACCTATAACAACATCGGCGGAATTTATGACAACAAAGGCGAGTGGGACAAAGCCCTGGAATACTATTTCAAGTCCGAGCGCATTCGGAATGAAGTGGGCGACAAAGCGGGCTTAGGGACGACCTATAACAACATCGGCGGAATTTATGACAAGAAAGGCGAGTGGGACAAAGCCCTGGCATCTTATCAGCGCGGTCTGGATATTCAAACAGCGGTTAAAGATGTGGCCACTGAAAGCGTCACCCGTTACAACATGGCCATTATTTTGAAAAATCAGCAGAAATTTGACGCGGCCATTGCCCATCTGGAACGGGTCGTAGAAATTGACCAAAAAATCGGTCATCCCGATCTGGAAAGCGACAGCCAAACGCTGCAACAAGTCCAATTAGAAAAGTTGGTGGCGGAACAAGGCTGGTCGGCTCTATTGCCAATGCTGGAAGGCAAAGAGCGGGCGGATGTATGCAATCGTATCGGCATAGATTTTATCCGTCAAACGCAAGGCGACTCGGCGGCGGTCTATTTCCAGCAAGCCCTGGCGTATTATCAAGATCGCCCGGATTCGGTCAGCCAACAAATGGTCGGCAGGCTCTATAACAATCTTGGCTCGGCCTACAAAGTCAAAAAAGATTGGGAAAAAGCGCGGCAATGGCTGACCAAAAGCATCGCCTACAACCAACAATTCGGCGACAGCGTCTCCGTGCTCGGCTACAGCTACGGCCATCTGTGCGAAGTCCACGCCGCCCAAAAGGAATCCGAGCCGGCCATCGCCGCCGGGGAAAAGAGCCTGGCCCTCTGCCGCAAGCATCATCTCAAAGATCGGGAATGCCAAACCATCACAGCCCTGCTGCCGGTGTATGAACAAACCGGACGGGACGCGGCCTCGCTGCGGGCGCGGCAAAGAGAACTGGGCTGCGCGGAACAGAAATGACATTTTTCGGAAAAATGTCATTTCTACGCCATTCATCTGAAAACCGGGTATAACACCATTATAAACCGGAGTAGCAAAATTTATTTTGCAAGTAACTGCGCAACATTGGGTTACGTGAGTTGCAGGCAAACTGAAGTTTGCTACTCCTAATCTCAAGGAGCTGAAACATGCCGCTAATCTATGAAACCCACGCCGAAATGGCTGAAGACGGCCACCTCTTGCTGGAAATGAATGAATTGCCGTTCAAAAAAGGCACCCGGTTCACCGTAAAATTGGTGCCGGAGCAGGAATTGTCGGCGGAAGAGTTGTATCGTTACCTGTTGCAGGAGCTCCAACGCTCCTTTCGCCAACACGATCCCTTTGCCGGACTGACCGACGACGAGATCACCGCGGAGCTGCGCCGCCAACGCGAGGCCATGTATGCCGACTAAACCGCTCATCAGCCTCGATACCAATGTGATTATCGTCGGCCTGCGCTCGCCGGACACACCGGAGGAACGCATTATCCAAAATTTGGGCGCATTCCACACCCGATTATCGCATCAGGTGGAAATTGAACTGCGACAAAATCTCTCCAATGCCGATCTAAGCCTGTTTTATCGAATCGTCAATTCCGGCATTCCGCTGGAACTGACATATTCCCATCCGCCGGAAGACCTTGCCAAGCGTTACCGGGACGCCGGTTTGAAAAAGGGCGATATCCTGATCGGAGCATTTTGCGAATGGCAAAGCATTGAGCTTTTTGTTTCCAGAAACCGCCATTTTTTGCAAGAATTGGCCAACCCGCTGTTTCGGATTATCAACCCGTCGGATTTTTGCCGGCAATATCTGCCATCGTAAAGCGAAAAAGTTGCCCAATATCAACCAAATTCTATTTTGAGCGTTGCAAAACTCGGCTCTTCCGAATGTGACTTTATCATGGCCCGCCAAACTCTGCTCATCCTCTTACTTCTACTGTCGCCCGCGCCGCTGTTGGCTGACGAAGCCGGTGATTTTTACATCCATCTGTTTCAGCAGCTGCAAGATTTGGCGCTGGATAGCGAAAACGCCGCCAATGTGCGCGATTTGACTTTGACGCGCGATGCGGGCTGCTTTGTCTTCAAAAAAGGCGTTCTGCATTTATGCCGGGCGGTTGATCAACGCGTCGTGGCCGCTTATTTTGAAGGCGACGGAAGCTTCACTTTTACGCCGCCCACGGCCATCGAACAGCAACAGCTTCACCGGTTTTATGACGAGACGGTTTTTGCGCAGCGTTTCCGCTTTGCCTTCTTTTTGTTTGCCGACACGACTTTGGCCGAGTGGCAACGGCACTTGACGTTTGCTAAAAAGCGCCCAACAGCCGAAGCAAACCGCCGTCTGGAAATCTGTCTGAAATATCTGACGGATAAGAAGAGCCAAAGCTTTTCCAGCGCACCCTTCCGGTCATTTCTGGAAAACGAGACCAACGACTTTTTTTATGCCCACATTGCCGACAACGACTTGACGCCGGTTTTTTTCGAGATCAATCCGGATGAGGTGGAGGAAGTGCGCTTTTCGCGCCGGTTGATCGCCCATCCCGGTTATGCGCGCGAGATTATCTGTCAATTCCATCAGCAGCGCGATTATCAGGCCGGACTTGATTTAGCGTTGGAAAACAAGCGGCCGGTCGATATTACGCAATATCGGATCGATTGCCGGATTCGGGCGGATAAAAGCTTTCTGGAGGCGGCGGACCCGACTTTGCAATTCGACACAAAAATTGGCCTGAAACCTGTCGGCCAACGTCGGCAATGGCTGTATTTCCGCCTGTCGCCCGACGCCAAAATCGACAGTATGCGCTGGCAAAACGGCGTCAAACCGCGCTATTTTAAAGGCAAGGACAATCCAACTTTATGGGTGGAATGGCCGCCCGCCGCCGAACCGGAAACCTTGCAGATCGCCTATCACGGCAATTTGGTCGAAAAAGTCGGCAACTATTTTTACCTGAAGCACTCGACGCTGTGGTATCCGCAGCAGGATTTTTACGATCTGGCCGGTTTTGATCTGACGTTTCATTTGGACGAACGCTATCGGTTTGCCGCCGCCGGGCAGCCGGATACGGCAGCGACGCGCCTGCAGGACGGCGTCCGCACGACGCATTGGGTGGCCGACCGGCCCACGCGCAACGCCTCGTTTACGCTGGGTTTGTTTAAGGAACATGCGGTCAGGGCGGACACGATCCCGCCTATTTCCGTTTTTATGGATAAGGATGACCGTAAGGCGCGCGGCAAGCGGGTCGCCGCGGATATTGCCGGCAGTCTGGCGTATTTTACAAAACTGTTCGGAGCGTGCCGGGCCCAAAATTTTTATGTCATGGAAGCGCCGACGTGGCATGGCGAAGCTTTTTGGGGACTGATCAATTTATCAATTTTGACCTACGAGCAGGACGATCCGACCGGCCTGGACGCCATCTATCGCGCCCATGAGGTGGCCCATCAATGGTGGGGCGTGGGCGTGGATTTCGCGACCTATCACGATCAATGGCTGAGCGAGGGCCTGGCCGATTATGCCGGCTTGATGTATCTGCAAGAAGCGAAGGGCGAGCCGAAGCTGTTTGAAAAGAATCTGGAAGCATGGCGGCAGGCGATTCTGGAAAACCGGCGCTATGTCCTCGGCAGCGGGCAGGAAGCGGGGCCGATCTGGCTGGGCTATCGCACCGGCAGCAGCGATACGCGCGGCGATTTTAACGTCATCGTCTACAAAAAAGGCGCCTGGATTTTGCACACGCTGCGCCAGATGCTGACCGATTTAAAGACGCAGGATGACAGCCGCTTTACGGCCATGTTGCGTGATTTTTATGACACGTTCCGGGATCGGCCGGCCACGACCGCCGACTTTCAGAAAACGGTCGAAGCCCACGTCAAGCAACCGATGGATTGGTTTTTTCAGCAGTGGATTTACGGCACGGCCATTCCGACCTACACTTTTGCCTATCGCACGGAGAAAAATCCGGGCGGACAGTATCAAGTGCGCTGCCGGGTGCGGGTGGAAGGCGTCCCGGCTGATTTTCAAATGCCCGTGCCGATTGCCGTCAAGCTGACAAACGGCGTGACCGTCCGCGAGCGTTTTATGATTCGCGGAGCCGGAGCGGAGTTTGATTTTCCAGTACTTGACGCCGAGCCGGAAAAAGTTATCTTTAACGATCAAAATGCAGTGCTGGCCGAGGTGAGGCGTGAGGATTGGTAGTCGCATATTTAGAAATGACATTTTTTCATTTCGGTGCGGGTAGCGTCATCGATGAGGTTGTCCTTGCCCATACGATATTTGATGTCGTAGTTGATGATAAAGTCCAGTTCTTCGTCCGTAAAGCCGTAATGTTGCGCTAAGACCCGATCTATCTCGTCTATGATAGGTTTGGAATATTTAGGAATAATGCATTGGACTCGAAGATGGTCATGCTGAAATCGCATTGTTCGAAATCAGATTTTCAAAAAGCGCCGGCAAATCCGCCTCGGCTTCCAACTCACTCCGATATTTGCGCTGATAGAAGCTGCGGAATTGCTCCATGTCCAGATCGCGCCAATCTGTGCGGGCAAAGACAGTTTCGTCGGCGTGCAGCTTGCCCGATGATTGAAATAGACGCTTTAGCCCGACGATTTGTGTCTGCGAGTCTTCGCCGCGGGTGATGATGGCTTTAATATCAGTGGTCATATCGTCGGTTCTCCTTTGATCTCTGGGGCATGCCCGCTCTTATTCTACTGAATTTGACCATACTACACGACAATTTTTGCGGAAGTCTTCCAATCCAGGCCGAATTGGAAGA
>CAYOLL010000148.1:0-14642 GCA_964404765.1 uncultured Gemmatimonadota bacterium
CCGGCATGACATCGAATTGAAATGCAATTTCTAACCCTTAATCAGTATAGCATTATTACACATTAATCCAGCTTTGACTTAACGCGCTTGGCCCACTCGGAGTTTGGGTCAATCTCTATCAGCTTCTTATAAGCATTTTTTGCCTTGTCGGATTGGCCCAGTTTTTCATGGCAACCGCCCAACAGATACAGCGCTTCTTGCCGGGTATCGTTATTGGTGGATGAATCGGCCATTTTTTCAAAGTAGCTGATTGCGGTTTTGATCAACGCCTGATCCGGCGATTGTTGGGCGCTGTTAGAGTCTTTCCACTTGGTCTTGACTTGCTCCAACAGTTCACCGCGCATAGCTGCGGTGTTGGCTGTGCCATCGTTTTTGCCGGGGTCTTTTACAAACAGGGCAACTTTTTCCCAGATGCTGCGGGTCCAGATTTTTTCGTGTTCAGCCGCGGCGTCTTTAATCTTTTTTGATTGATTGGGGCCGATTTTAAGCGGCAGGCTTTTGGGTGCCGTCAGCTCAATTTCCGAATCCGCGCCGGTTTTGACGGTTGCTTCGGCATCCACGGTTTGGCCTACTTTGACTTCCAGCGCCGCGCCGTTGGCCGCCGTAATTTTGACCTCACCTTTAACCAATTCAATTTTATAATCCCCGGCATAAGCCACGCTGCTGACAAACAACGCAAACATCGCGACCCAAATCATCTTGAAACGCATCTTGTCCTCCAAACGATACCATTTAAAAGCTAGCGGGTTTCCTCTTGCAAGGCAATGAGGTAGGCTGAATAAACATTCTGGAGCGCCGCGCCCGTTTTCGCAGCGTCCATATCAAGGTCTCTTACCAGCAATTGGGCAAAAAATTCCCCTATCTTCTGAAATTCCTTAAAACGGACTTGCAGATCGACGACAGTTTCCAAATCCTTGACTTTATAAACCCCGCCCTGCTCATAGAGCTCGACGGCTTCGCGCATGAGCCCGCGTAGCGCAATCGGGTTGGCTGTGGGCAATTCTTTTTGGATCTCCTGCACAAATATCTGCATCATTTGACGCTGACGCGGCGTAAATTTATCTTCCATAGTTTATGCCTGTGCGGCTGAGGTGTTGATTGTGGCATCCAGGTGGTTGCAGACGGTATCTAATGCGCCTTTTGCCAGAAAAGCTTCCGCCTCCGAACATTTGTAGGCCATTTTTCCCTCTTTCTTGGGATGAACAAAGTTTCGATAGCCGCGCAGCACCTGATCAATCGTATTGGCGCGATCCATCGGTAACAAGCCTATATCGACCGAAACTTCAATCGCTTCGCCCAGCTTCCAAAACTCAATAGGTGATTTTGGCGCTTTAGGGCTGTTCGAGGCTTTTTCCCGAAAGTTTGGGCGGTTATTCGTCACATCGTAGAGAATGGCCTCCAAAATACTACCGGCCAGGATAACGGCGCTTTTCCACGCACCGGATGGGATCAGTAAAAGATTTAATTCCCGATAATCGCGCTCGATAATTGTTCGCAGGTCTTCATTGACGATAAAGCCGAAAGATCGCGTCGTTTTTGCCGAACCTTCACCGCTGTAAGTATCCAGAATATCAATCAGCCGTTTGGTGAAGGTTGGAATCGGGACATTGCCGATCACCGGCGTCTTTTTGAGCATCTGCACCGCGCCCTTGCTCTTGGCCAGATTGCGGGAAATCGTCCTGATTTTGACAAATTCAAAGCGTGCGCCGGGTGGAAACTCACGCGGGTCGATGCGATCCAGCTCTTCGGCTAGCGCGTCAATCAGACCGTATAGGCTGGTGCTCAGACTGCCTTCTTTAACCAGATTTGGCTTGATGTTGACCTTGGACGCTTCGGCGCTAATTTGATTGGCAATTTCTTTGATGTATTCAACCATTTTCTCTATCCTTAATAATTAATTCATAGGGCGGCCAGCCGCAATTGTAGCACAGAATAGCATTCTGTGCTTTCATCCAAGTATGCTCAGATTGCTAATCTGAGCTACAACATTCCCGCGCGCCGCGCAAATGTTGAGATGTAGTTTTATAAATTAGCCACGAAATACGCGAAAGGCACAGGTTTATCAAAGTCAGGCTTAAAACTTGCCTTTTTTGGTTTTGGATGCGTAACTTTTTAAAGGACAACCCTTTGGTGTATTTAGTGTGGTAGAAAACCGTTTTTATCTCGATTGCCGCGTGCTGGCAATGGACTGGCTGGCTAAGTAACCAAAACCGAATTGAAAGAGCATAAAAAAGGGAATCGACATAAAGAAACCGCGCATCAAAAACTCGACCATCCCTATTGTAAAGTACAAGGCCAGCGTCAGTTCCGCCAAATAGACGTAACTCCGGCGTGATCGATACATTTTATTTTTCCAATCAATGCGCGTCTTTTCGATTTTGAACTTGGGTGTGCGCACAAATTCACTTTGCCGCCCCAGCAACGCCTCCAGTGTAGCTAAACCGTTGTTAATCGACAGGCCAATGCCCAAGGCCATCATGGCTGGAATATGCAATATGTGCGGCCACATTTTACCCAGCACATGCCGAATTGTAACGGCATAGTACGCCGTTACGGAAACGGTTGCCGCAAAAAACATAAAGATGTACAATGCGACCCAAATCCACAGCCGCGACTCGATTTGCAATGTCAACACCGGGGTCATCAGCAAGGCCGGAACCAGCATCAGCAGATAGCCGATGTTGTTGGTCAAATGAACGGTTGCCTCCAGTTTAACCGGCAGAGGCAGGTTTGCCGCCCAAATGCGACGCAGCAGTTTTCGCCCTGTTTGGATGGAACCTTTGGCCCACCGATGTTGCTGACTTTTATATGCATTTACATCCACCGGCAGTTCCGCCGGAGCTACGACATCCGGCAAAAAACAGAACCGCCAGCCGGCCAACTGTGCCCGGTAGCTCAAATCCAGATCTTCGGTAAGCGTATCGTGCTGCCAGCCGCCGCCGTCGTTTATTGCCTGCCGCCGCCAGACACCGGCGGTGCCGTTAAAGTTAAAGAATTTGCCGGAACGCGCTCGCGCTAAGTGTTCGATGACAAAATGACCGTCCAAAAAGATGGCCTGCAGCTTGGTCAGCAGTGAATAGTTGCGGTTAATATGACCCCAGCGGGTTTGCACCATGCCAATACCCGGCTGCAGGATGTACGGAATTGTCGCTTTTAAAAAGTCTGGCTGCGGGACAAAATCGGCATCAAAAATGGCAATAAATTCCACGTCTGATTGGGTCAATCCATACGCCAGCGCTCCGGCTTTAAAGCCATGGCGATCTGCCCGCCGCAGGTGCTCGATACGATAGCCTCGCTTTTGCAGCAGCCGCACCAATCGCGCCGTCAAATGCCTGGTAGCGTCCGTCGAATCATCCAAAACCTGTATGTGCAGTCTGTCTTTGGGATAATCCAGTCGAACAACGGCTTTTAATAAGCGTTTGATGACGTAGCGCTCATTGTAGATCGGCAGTTGTACCAGCGCTGCGGGCCATTCGGCCGGCGCAGGCGGGGGCGTCTCCTTCTCATCGCAATGCTTGAAGTAAAGGTGTAGCAGATAATATTTATGCAGGCCGAATAAGGCCAGTGCCGGTAAAGACAGCAGATAAAATATTAGCAGTAGTTGCTCAAATGTGGCTGCCAAATGTTGTGCGCTCCTTGCCCGAATTATGCATCATCACGGAGACACGGAGATCACAGAGAATTGATAAATAAGAAGTTAAAGCCAAAAATGACAAAAGATTTTTAAAAACGCAATTTATGTGTTGAAATTGACCAGAACTCTTATAATTCTTATATCTCCGTGTTCTCTGTGTCTCGGTGGTGAATAATACAGGCTTGATATTAACGATCAATTAAATCATAGATTAACCCGGCAGTGGACAGCGGAACAGGTTGAGGACACCGGTCAGGAAAGCATCCACATCAATATCGCAGGCTGCTTGAATACGGCGGCCGTTTTCTGCCGCGGCAACGGCTTTAATACGCCCGGCAGAGGGCAGTTCCGTTTGTACGATCGTGAAAACTTCGCGGAAACGGATGTGCTCCGGCATGGCCAGATAGCCTGTTGTCAGTGTATCCCACATGTGATAGGTATATTCATACGCCGGAATTGTGCCCACGGTCATGGCCCAGATTTGACCGGCCAGATCAGAAACGGCAAAACGACGCTGACGGGCCAGACTTACTAAAAAATCGAACGTCACCGGCACTTTGTCCGTAGCATCCAGCGGAAAGAGTCGGATTGGAACTGCGGTTTGCCACAATCGGGCAGCCGCCGGCGGATCCCAATAGACATTCCACTCGGCGGAGCCGTCATGCTCGTAGTCCCGCACATTGCCGGGCGTATCCAGCGCGCCGCCCATCCAGATAACTTCCGCCACATGCGCTTGCAGATGAGGATTGGTCTCCAGAGCTGCGGCGATATTGGTGACAGGCCCGGTAACCAGAAGGGTAATCGGCTCGGCGGCTTTCTGTAATTGATCGGCAATAAATTGATGGCCGGCCAAACCGACCGGTTCTGCCAACGGCGAGTCCGGCTCGTTTAAAATCGGCAGGGCGTTGATGCGATAAGCATCCGCCCGCCAGATTGGGGGAAACGGGTGTACGCCCGGCAGTGTGCCGGCGCTGACCGGAATATCCGTGCGGCGGAACAAGCGCAGCATTTTTTGGGTCGCCGCCAGCGCCGGACGCAAATAGCTATCGGCCGGGGTGACCACGATTCCTTTCAAATCAATATGCGGCATACATAACAGCATCATCAAGGATAATAAATCGTCATAACCGCCGTCATGGTCAAAGATGACCGGCTTTTTTTCCATCATGTGTTCTTTTCTCCAGACCGTCAGGTTTTGGATAATGTGGTGCGACTCGCTATTCCGGCAACGCTATTCCCGCACAAGCATAGCATAATGGACGCAAAAAATCCAGCACGATTTTGGGGCTATGGGGCAAACAATTCCGACTGGTAGGAAAAAATATCGAAGACGGGCAGTCGGGTCGTCAAGGCGCCCAAACCTATCCGGCGCAGCAAATACGGCGGGAAAGCCCGGAAGCGAACCCGCACGGACAGCGTTCCCGCCTGATCCGGCAGAACGTACTCTGCCGTGGCGGATCCGCCGGCGGGAATGGTGTTATTTTCGATCCGGTCAGCTTCCCAAAAGAACAGCGTTTCATGGTTTTGCGAAATTGGTGTGCCGTTAAATAAGGCCAGCGATGAATCCGCCGGGAGCTGGCCGGAGTGAACATAGTCGCTGTATTGTGTGCGCAAATCGCCATTTGGGTCCAGATCGCCGCTGCAGAAGAGCGTGTCGCCGGCGGCTGTGCGAAAAACCGTCTCGATCCAGAGCTGCCGCTCGAAGATGCTGCCGCTGGGGATATTATGGCCGACAGCGTGATTTGTTAGGACGACTTTAACGGTGCGGGCCGCGCCAATTTCGCTGACCGCCACGCTGACGCGAATCGCCTGCTTGAGCAGGTCATCAATTGCCGCGACGGTTTCGTCACGACCCGGAAAGTCAACCAAAGGCGCGTCGACGCCCACAAAACGATGGCGATGAACCTGACGCATCGGCCCGCCGACACCGGCCTGGCCCGTATAAGCGGGCATGTGACAATTCTGGCATTGGATGCTCATACCGTTAAAGGCGCTTTCATCCCACTCGCGGTTGGTCGCTTCCAGCAGGAATTGGCCGGATGGGTTTAGCAGATTATGACAGGGCCGGCAGATTTCCGAACGATTGTACGACGGGTGATAATCCGAGTCATGAAAACCGTTTTCCCGGGGGGCGGGAATCGGCCCGCTGCGGACGCCGTCCAACCGAAAGTCGCGGATACTGACGCCCGACTCCAACCGATCCACCGCCAACGAATGGCAGACATCGCAAGAAATGCCGGCAGCCGCCAACGACGAAAGCCGGGCCGGATCAAAACCCGGCGGCGTCTCCCCCAGCAACGATCCCAACGGGCTATGGCATTTGACACAAAACTGGTCTATTTGACCGCCGGAGCGCTGGTGGGCAATTGTATTCAGGGCAAAAAAAGCCGGGTCTACAAAAGCATAGGCGTGCATGGAAGTTTGCCACTCAGCAAAATGTTGCGGGTGACAGGGGCGGCAATCTTCGGGTGGGCGCATTTTTTGGCGCAGCACTGCCAGCGTGTCTACGTTGGGCGGCTTTTCATCCGGTCGGGTGGCGTGGTCACAGCCCGTGGCGACAAGTATGGCCATGACGAGTATTCCGGAGAAGCGGCGCATTGTTTTTATTGCCTGGGCATTATTCATCTTCAGTCTCCTTTTTCGGCAGTCCAAAGCTGATTACATATATATTGCATTGCCCGTAATATTGCCACAATAAATAGTTATTGAAATGTTCTGCGATCCGCTATAAGCGCGGGAACGCCAAAAAAATCTGCGCGCGGTAAGTTCAGAGCTTTTCAAATTTTGACCAGTCATTATTCATTATTTGATGTTTCCACATGCTAACCGCCCGGCTTATCCCAAAAACTTGCTGCTTGACTTTCGTCATTGGATTTTTGATATTAGACCCTGCCATTCACCCGAAATAGTAAGGTTTTTATTTGGAAAACACCTTGCGGCATCAACAAATAGCTTTGCCCATCTGAGCCGTCGCGCGGGGAAGCATTCCGCGTGCCACTGGCAAAACCACAAAAATTTTGCACCTCTAAACGGAAGGAAACCGCCATGTCATCTGCTGTTCACGCGCTTATTGCCGACTTAAAGGACGTTGTGCTGGCCGGAGCCGCTGCCGCGTCCGACGAAACCGCCGCCAATCCCTTTACCCCCCTCAACGACGCCTTTTGTATGATCGCCGAGCAAGGCTTGCTCCGCGACGCCGAGCTAACCGCCGACTGCCGGGAAATGCTGGCCGGCCTGACGGATCCCGACTTGGTCGGTCGCTGGGTTCAGGTCATTGACGAACGCGCCTTTTTAGTCTTCGGCCAAAGCATCGTGGCCGCACTGGCGAAAACTTCTAACCTTGCGAAGGTTTCACAGCACGATTTTGAGCCGGACGCGCAAAAACCTGCGCAAGATTCTTTACGGGAAGAAGTCGTCGGCCTGGCTCATGCCTATTTAAACGCCTTCCGCCGGCCCGGTTTTCTGCAAAAAATCTACCGGGAAATCGCCAACAGTTCCGCGCTTCCAAGCCAGGATCGCAGCGATTCGCGCTATAATTTCCGCACGGAATGGGAGGCATTGATTTGCGACTTGCTGATTCACAGCAATTTTCATCTGGGCAGACTGTTTGCGCAACGAGCAGAAGAATATGGCGATAAAACGCTGTTCAAGCTGTTGTTAGATGAAAAGGATCAGGATTATTCCTGGTTCGATGCGGACGACGAAATTCAAAAATATCGCCGCGCTTTGATCGCCCTGACCAAGCAGCCTGATGGCGCGTTGGACAAGGTGGCTTTTTTATGCACCAACTGCATCGAAATGGTCTTTCTGGACCTGGCCTGTTTAACGACCGGCATCGTCAACATTATGATCCCCGGCAACTCGGTGGCCGAGCATGTGGAGTTTATCGTCAAGCAGCAAGGCATCCGCCTGCTGATCTTGTCCGACGAAAAGCAACTGCTCAAGGTCAGACCGATCAAAGCCGCCATGCCGTCGCTGGAAAAAGCCGTGATGATCCAGGGCAACAGCGCCGAGGAATGGGTCACCCCGTTGGACACATTTATCAAAGCCGGCGAGGCGGTCACGGACGACGAAGCTGCGGGCTACTGTCAAAAGGTTCACATCCACAACCTGGCCACCGTGATGTATACTTCCGGCACGACCGGCGAGCCCAAAGGCATTATGTTTTCCCATCTGAATATCGTCAGCAAGCGTTTTTATCGGGCTATGGCCATTCCCGGCATTGGCGATACGGACCGCTTTTTGTGCTATCTGCCGCTGTTTCATACCTTTGGCCGCTGGCTGGAAATGACCGGCTGCATCTTTTGGGGCGCACTCTATACGTTTATGGAAAATCCGTCCGTCGAAGCGATGGTCGAAAACATGCAGCGCATCCGGGCCACGATTTTTATCAGCATTCCCAAAAAATGGTATCAGCTTTACGAGTATGTCGGGCGGACGGTGGATGTGCAATTCGGGCCAAAGGACACGGTCGCGCGGGCGCTCCATGCGGCCACCGGCGGCGGGCTGCGTTACGGCTTGTCGGCGGCCGGCTTTTTAGCGCCGGACGTGTTCATTTTTTTCCAGCGCTGCGGCGTGGAACTGATGAGCGGCTTCGGCATGACCGAGGCCACCGGCGGCATCACCATGACTCCGCCCGGTGATTACCGCGAAAACTCGCTGGGCCGCGCCTTGCCCGGCATCGAGATCAAAGTGGCCGACGACGGCGAGCTGCTGATTCGCGGGCCGTATGTGATGATGGGCTATTATGATGAAGCAGAAGACGGAATACAGGAGACGGAATACCGGACAGGAGACAGAATACAGGAGACAGAATACCGGACACAAAGCGCATCTTCTTCTGTCTCCGGTCTTCTGTCTTCTGTCTCCTCTCCCTGGTTACCCACCGGCGATATTATGCGCATGGACAAGGACGGCTTTATCGAAATTTTGGATCGCAAAAAGGATATTTATAAGAATGTGCGCGGCGAGACGATTGCCCCGCAGCGCATCGAAAACTTCTTCCGCGATTTTGAGCAGATCAAGCAGGTTTTTTTGGTGGGCGATCATCAGGCTTTCAACACCGTGCTGATCTATCCCGATGTGGAAACGCCGGACTCGGAATACAGCCGCATGGAAGAAAAAGAGCGGCACGACTATGTGTCGTCAGCCATCGTTTCGGTCAACAAGTTTCTGGCGGCGTTCGAGCGGATTGTGGACTTTCGTACGGTAGAACGGGCCTTTAGCGACGCCCACGGCGAAATCACTCACAAGGGCACTTACAAGCGGCGGGTGATCGAGCAGAATTTTAAAGACACGATTGATTCCATGTATAAGAAAAACTACTTAACCGTTCATTGCGCCGGGCTGGAAGTGCGGGTGCCGAACGGCTTTATCCGCGAAAAAGGCTGCTTGAATTGGGACATCACCGGCACGGCCGACGGTCTGAAAATCGCCAAGCATCATTTATTTTTGCCGATTAAATCATCGTCTGAAAAAAGGGAATTTGTGCAAATCGGCGGCTATCTTTACGAGAATCAAAAGCCGCATTTGGATTTGCAAACGCTGTTGATGAATCCGCTGTGCTGGGTCGGCAACCAAGCTTTTGCCGATTTTGCCGGCGATGCCATTTTGAGCTGGTATCAGCAGGTGGACGCGCTGGTTCCGCATCTTCATTTTCGCGGCGTGACGGATTACCATGGTCGGGATGAGCGCGATTTTGCCACGCTGCAAACCAAGCTGGACGCCGGCGAAAAGTCGCTGGAAGGCTTGCACCTGGCCGCCTACCTGTTGCAATCGCACGATCTGACCGACGCCGAAGCCGCCGTCGTCTATTTCCGAAAAACGCTGGAGGACAAATCCGCGCCCTATCAAACTTTTGTGCTGGAATTGCTGACCCGCCCGGCCCTGACCCCGCACGAAATCACCCGGCGCGAGTTGTTCCGGCTGTGTCTGCCGTATATTCGCAGCAAAAGATTTGGCGATTATCTTAAAATCTATCTGACGGCTCAGCCGGATTTATTTGACGAAGAGTTGATTAAAGACACCGCCGGCACCTATCATAGCGACGTGGTGCGGGCGGTGCACGATTTTATTTATCAACTGCGAAGCGCGCACATCGCCGATGTCCCCGGCACTTCAGCCACATCTACGTTTGAGGAATCCGGCTCAACAAGTGCCGGGGAGATTTTACCCCAATTAACCGCGCTTTTGCAAATCATCGTCCGCAGCGTGGCCCAGCATCCGACGCGCTACAAGCTGATCCGCCGGCTGTTGATCGAACACCGCCTGCAACGGGTTTGGCCGGAATTGGCCGAGCTGGCCCATCAGGCTTTGCGGCAGGCCCGTCACGACTTCCGCGCCTGGCTGGGCAATCCCGAACAAGTCGCCGTCGATATGGAAACCGGCGAGGACTACCGCTGGGAAGATGTTATTATTTTTGAAGAAGGCATTACCCCGGATCATCGCCGGATGTTGCTGCTGGCCATTACCCGCACGACTTTGTTGCAGGAAACCATCTTTTTGCTGTCGGAAAAGAACGCGGTGCGGCTCAATCACATTCCGCCCGGCGGCGTCTGGATCAGCTATTTGGACGACCGGCCGGAGGTGGTTGTCTTCCGCGTTTCGGTGCAGACGCGCTTCCAGGGCTCGTTCGAGATCACTCTGTATCTCAATCGCGCTATTCCCAAAGATCAACTGTTGGACATGACCGAGTGGCATATTTCCGTCTCTAACCCGGAAGGTCTCAAAGGCTTTGAGCGTCCGCGTCAGGCCGGAGCGCCGGCGGCGGGAATATCTTCCCGGCAGCTGGTGGACGAGTTTGGCGATTACTGGGAAGATTTCGGCATCTGGACCAAAGAATACGTGGCCGAGGAAACAACCGGCCGCTTTATCGCCAAATCCATGCGCAATCGCAAGGACGAGCAGGGTTTGCTCAAATTGCAGCACCTGTGGTCGTTCTTTGTCTGGAATGCGGCGGTGGCCTATTATTCCTTCTACAAATTCACCGACTACAGCCTGCAATTAGCCGATCCCACGCCGGACAACATCGTCATTCCGCCGCACGATTACCAGTCCGGCACGCGCATCGTCAGCATTACCGAGCGCATCGCCTGCCCGGCCCTGCTGACCTTCCTGCAGCATTTTTACGAGCGCTTCATCGAACCCATCGAAACGCAGTATCCCGAACTGGAACACCGCTCCATCTGGAACTATGTCTTTGCCGCCATGATTGACGTGGAAGGCGAAAAACCCGGCTACGACCTGCTCAAGCAAGCGCTGGCCGAATTGCAAAACTACCCGCACACGCCGGCCATGAAAAACTTCATGGAAAAACTGAGCGCCTACTTAGAATATCTGGAAACCGGCACGTTCATGGTGCAGCCGTTGTTCTTTGCCCACAAGCGTTTCCACCGCTGGCTGCAACTGAATCAGGATGCCTCGATCACCGCCCAGGCCCAGCTTTTGCACGACCTGACCGACACCTATCACCTGCACGAGCTGGAAAAGGAGCGGCCCGACGTGCGCACCCGCTTCTTCCTGGAAACCGTGTTTGCCGATTCCACGCCGGAGTTGAAGGCTACCCTGCGCAATTTGTACCAGCGCCAACACGACGCCCATATTTCCGCCGACGAAATGTTGGCCGCCATCTCCGCCATCCAAACCGAGTTCAGCCTGAACGAAAAAGAGCAGTTCTTCCTGACCCGCCTGAGCTATCCGCATCTGAAGCCGACCGACGAGGCCGCCCTGCTGACCAGCGCCGCCGATGGCGCGCTGACCGCCGACGTGGTGGTGCAAGTGGAAGACCGCGACGGCAACCCGTTCTACCTGCGCCGGCCCAATTCGCCCAAAGAAGTGTCGCGCCTGCACAAGCTGTTTCTGGAGAACAACATGCGCGTCCGTTTCCGCCACGAGCATCAGTTTTTGGTGGCCGTCACCGACGCCGGGCATATTATCGGCGGCCTGTTTTACAGCCGGACCGAGCCGACCATGGCCCACATGGACAAAATTGCCGTCAGCAGCCGCTTCCGGCGCAAAGGCGTCAGCGAGGCGCTGATGAACGAGCTGTTCAGCCGCCTCAAAGCCGCCGGCTACGAATCGGTCACGACCGGCTTTTTCCGGCCGGAGTATTTCTACCACTTCGGGTTTAAGATTGAGCGGAAGTATGCGGGGTTGGTGAAGAAGCTGTAGTGCAACGCGGCGTAAGTTCGTGTGAACTTTTTTTGCGGTCAAGACCTAATAGGTTTTGGAAACCTATTAGGTCTAAGTTCACACGAACTTATGCCGTCAAGCAGTAGGGAATGACATTTTGTTACTCGCTGTTAGATGTGATAATTTTTGTTGACACGTTTTGGAAATTTGGATAGTTTGTCTTCTGTTTTGCGATGGAGCTTATATCAAATAGCATAAAAATTTGTTACGGTGAGATACGGCCAACATCAAGAGAAAAATTGAAGGAGCAAGGTATGGAACTGTGGGAAATATCTTTTAAAAAAGCTATAGAAATCCAAAATACCAAGAACTATGAAGAAGCTTCTTATTACTTCGTAAATGCGCTTAGTTTTGCTCCGGGAAATCTTGCTTTGATTAAAGGCTTCATTACGTTGCTTAGTGAGTGGTCTAGTCAATTTAAGATTGATGGAGATGATCTGTCTGCTTTTCAGCAAGTGGAGCGTTCAGAAAATTTTATTATAAGTAGTGTTCCTTTTGTATCCCCAGAGGATTTGCCTGAACTTTTGAGTGTGCTTAAAAGCATTAGAAAAGTTAAAGAGGAGTTTTCTAATGAGACTCCAATCGAAAAAGATCCGCGAGAGGTTGAAGCTATGAAAGATTTGGATCTTTATAAAAGGGGAAAGCTCGATACTTCGACTCAAGGTAGTTTTGCAGCGATTCAAAAAAATTTAGAACGATTACAATTAGTGCAAGAACTCATAAGCAATGCAATAGTTGAAGACAATACCACCATTCAATCTAAGCTTGAGCATGATATCAATAAGTTACAACAAGCGCTACAGTATGAAAACTTGTATGCTGAAGCTGAAAAATTTATGTCCCTGGCTACAAGCAAATCCAATAACTCTTCTGCCGCAATGATCCTTCAACATTCTGAAAACCTAGTTAGACAATTGCTTACATGGCCGGAAAAGGATGATAGAGATGAACGAACAGCGTCACTGTTAAAAACGCTGAAGGAAAAAGCTGAAATGATCTCTGATATTTCACGTAAAAAAGAATCAGAGGCAATATGGGTGAGTTTTATCGAATCACAGCATTCAAATGTTAAAAAAGCTAACGGATGGCTTGCGCCATCGAAGGATACAAATGACAAGAACTGTCAGGATCAAATAGAATTATTGAGCACTATCATGCGAGCGTTGCAAGAAGTGTTACCAAAACTGAACCATCAGGACATTGCAAATAAGGCGGTCAACCTTGCAGAAAACCTGAGCGATTTGATGAATAAGACAAACATCTCACAATCGAAACGTTATAATGGCTGGGTTATGTCCAAAATGAAAGACGCTATGAAACTTGGTGATGAGCATACGGGAATAATAGATAATGAAATAGCTTTATGTGATGGTATGATAAAGATATTTGGAGAAATTGATACAAGACTCCTTACCCACGAAGTGAATCGATGCTATTCAGAAGTGTTTGAGCATTTGTTCAGTCATTTACATAAGCCAAGCGACGAAAAAGATTTTGAAACAAAAGGTTCGAAATTGAGATTATTGAAAAAAATGTTTGAGTGCGAAAAAATCTCCATCAAAGGTTTTTAATACAGGAGAATCTGCAATGTCGATATTTCCAGAACAGGCATTATCACATATCAAAGCAATTCCTAAAGGAAGCACCGATATTTTTAGAGGCATAGCTTCAAATCGACCCATTAAAGCACGATTTACCAGTGCACAGCAAACTGATAACTTTAATGTACCGGATAATGCTTTTCATATAACAACGGCTTCCATCGCCGGGGCAACAACAAGTGCATCCGTTGTTGATTCAGCAAAAAATATAGCGCCATTGCTGCATATCGGCCCTTCTCCCACATTCTGGGGTATGTCTGCAATAAAAGGAGCATTTACTGAAAATGTAATGCAAAGAGCGTTTATATCGGGATTTTTTGAGGCTGGTCATTGGTCGTCTGTGACACCTCACCGTATCGGCAATCAGGGAATAGATGGTCTTTTTTTCCATACGGATCGCAATGGTAACCTACGAAATATGCTGGTGGCAGAAGCAAAGTATGGGTCCTCAAAATTAAACAAAAAAAGTTTACAAATGAGTAGGGAGTGGACAAGTCCTCGTCTCCAAAAGACTGCAACTAATTATGAAAACCTTGCAAATAAGTTACAAAAGAATGGTGCGCAACATACAAGACTTCAACCTCCTAAAGGCGCAAAGATAACAAATATACCTTGGAAAGATGGTCAAACCTGTTACGTTTGGCAGGAAGGAAATAAAATTGTATACAACTCTAATGATCCAAATGTGACACCTCTAAAACTTGCTCAGCAAGCAAAAAAAATTTTTAAAACCCTTAATGCTGCGGCTTCAGGACAGTTTGAATATAGGTCACGTCTTGTACATTTAGACGTTGTCGATGGAAAGTGGGTTATTGAAATTCATAAATTAGATCCAAAGTCTGCTAAAGTAACTGAAAAACCAGTAAAAATATTACTTGATCAAAATATGAAACTTACTGCGCAACAGTCAATGGAAAGCGTTCTTATTGAATCCGGCTTGTCAAAAGAGGATGCCAAGGCATTAGCAAAAAAGTGCATGAACGACCCCAACTATTTTAAGCAAATGTCGCGTCAACCCCGAATGAGTTGGAAGACAGGATTAACATGGCAGGCTGCGGGAGATGCAGCTATGAGCGGTGCAATTGTTTTTTTGTTAGGAATTGGATTATCGTCTTTATCTTCAGGAGACATTGATTGGGAAAGAACCACATATTCCGCGTTAATAACATCCGTAGGTACTTTTGCAGGTCAATATTTAGGATCGCAAATAGCATCAG